>JAPUIR010000001.1 GCA_027296805.1 Chloroflexota bacterium
ACGTCTACTTCGGCGTCGGCAACTACGAGCGCGCCGTCGCGCTCTACGGCCGCGCCTTGCAAGAGGACCCCAACTCCGCCGCCGCCTACTACAACCGCGCCAACGCCCACGCCCGCACCAGCGCCAACGACGACGCCCGGGTCGACTACGACCGCGCCCTCGAACTGGCGGCCGAGGACCCCGACATCTTGGTCAACCGCGGCCTGCTCAGCCTCTACGAACGGGATTTCGCCGCCGCGGAAGGCGACTTCCGCGAGGCCCTGCGCCTCCGCCCTCGCGACAGCGCCGCCCAGACCAACCTCGGCCTCGCCTTGCTCTACGAAGACCAGGCCGACGACGCCCTCTCCGCCTTTAGCGAGGCCGTCGAGATCGAGCCCGACCAGCCCGGCGCGCACTACGGGGCCGCCTCCGCCGCCGCCTCGCTCGGTCGCGCCGATGAAGCGATGACCTCACTCGAAACCGCGATCAGCCTCAACGACCGCTACGCGGATGCCGCCCGTTCCGACGATCGCTTCGCCGATCTGCACGAGGATCCGCGCTTCCAGGCGCTCACAGCGAACGCGTCGGCCGACTAGCGCGCTGCCGGCGGACCTAGTCCAGCAGGATCGTCCCCGAACGGCCGCCGCGCTTCTCCCGCAGCCGCACGTCGCTGATCCGCATCCCCCGGTCAATCGCCTTTGCCATGTCGTAGACCGTCAGCCCTGCGATGCTGACCGCCGTCAGCGCTTCCATCTCCACCCCCGTCTTGCCCTCGCAGCGCACCTCGGCCCGGATCCGCACCCCGCCCCCGAACCCCTCCGGCGCCTCCGACTCCAGCCGGAGTTGGACGTCGATCTGCGTGATCGCCAGCGGGTGGCAGAGCGGGATCAGCTCGTGCGTGCGCTTGGCCGCCATCACCCCCGCCAGCTCTGCGGTCGTCAGCACGTCGCCCTTCTGCAAGCTGTTGTCTCGGATCTGCGCCAGCGTCGACGCCTGCATCCAGACGACACCCTCCGCCACCGCCACGCGCCGCGTCACCTCTTTCTCGCCCACATCCACCATCCGTGCGCGCCCTGTGCCATCGACGTGCGTCAAACCGCCTTCGGAGTCTGTCTCAGCCACCGTGTCACACCGCCTAACCGCCGATGTACGACATCTCGACCTTGGGCAGCCCCTCCGTCGCCGACGAACGCAACTCGGAGTAGCGATCCTCGCGTGCGCTCCACACCTCGCGGATCAGGTCGCTCAGCTCCGCGTCGCTGACGCCGCTCCGCAACGGCTCGCGCAGGTCCCGCCCGCTGGCGGCGAAGAGACAGGTGTAGAGTTTGCCGTCGGCCGACAGCCGCGCGCGCGTGCACTCGCCGCAGAACGGCTGCGTCACCGACGTAATCACACCCAGCTCTCCAGAGCCGTCCGCGTAGCGCCAGCGCTTCGCCACCTCCCCCTCGTAGAGCGGCGCCATCGCTTCCAGCGGCAGGGCCTCCCCCACCCGCTCCACGATCGCATCCCCCGAGATCACCTCATCCAGCCTCCAGCCGTTCGTTGTGCCCACGTCCATGAACTCGATGAAGCGCACGATGTGCCCGCTGCCTTGGAAGTAACGCGCGGTCTCCACCACCGTGTGATCGTTCACGCCCTTCTGCACCACCGCGTTGATCTTGACCGGACCCAGCCCCGCCGCGGCGGCCGCCTCGATCCCGTCCAGCACCCGCGCGACCGGGAACTCCACATCGTTCATCGCGCGGAAGATCGCGTCGTCGACTGCGTCCAGGCTGACCGTGATCCGATCGAGCCCCGCATCGGCCAGCGGCTGCGCCAGCTCTAGCAGCCGTGAACCGTTCGTCGTCAGTGCGATGTCGGCCTCCGGCGCCGCCGCTCGCAGCATCTCGACCAGCGTGGGCAAATCGTGGCGCAGCGTCGGGTCCCCCCCGGTCAGCCGGATCTTGGCCAGCCCCTCCGCCCCGAACAGCCGCACCAGCCGCGTGATCTCCTCGTACGACAGGATCTCCGAACGCGGCAGGAACTGAAAGCCGGGCCCAAAGGCCTCCCGGGGCATGCAATACGTGCAGCGAAAATTGCAGCGATCGGTGACGGAGATGCGGAGATCGCGAAACGGGCGTCCGAATCTATCGACCAGCCTGCCCGGTTCCGCCGTCTGACTCATCCTTGCCGACCTTCTCCGCTCCCGACGTTCGCTCCAGTGCGACCGCCAGCGCGTCCAGCGCCCAGCCCAGATCGGCCAACGCCCGCGCCCGGTGACTGATCCTGTTCTTCTCGTCCGACGCCAGCTCCGCCATCCGTCGGCCGTCTGCCAACTCGAAAATCGGGTCGTACCCGAACCCCAGATCGCCCCGTTCGTCCTCCGCGACCCGCCCCTCCACGACCCCCTCGCCGAAGCGCACATCGGGACCGTAGGGGTGGGTCAGCGCAATCACCGCCCGGAAGCGACACCCTCGCTGCGCGCTGGGAATTCCTTTCAACGCGTCCAACAGCTTGCGCCGGTTGGCTGCGTCTTGGTCCGTTAAGCCTACACCAGCATAACGGGCACTGTGGATGCCCGGCGCACCTGCCAACGCGTCCACCTCCAAGCCGGAATCGTCCGCCAGCGACGGCAGTCCGCTCGCGTTGGCGTACGCCCGCGCTTTGCGCGCCGCGTTGGCTTGGTAGCTTTCTCCATCCTCGACCACCTCCAGATCGGCCAAGCCCACTGCGGCGGGTGTTACCAGTTCCCACGTTGCCTCGCCCAGCAGCTGTTGCAGCTCACGCACCTTGCCCGGGTTCTGCGTCGCGATCAGTAGGCGGTGTCTGCCCTCCGCCATGGCTTCCTCGCCCTCTCATCTCAGCCAAAACGGCTGCAAAGAAAACGGGCGCCGCAGGCGACGCCCATCTCCTTCGTTCCCCAACGCTGCCGCATACTAGGCCCCATGTAGCCCGAAGCTACGCCAAGGCCGCCTCTTTCTCCATCTCCGGGCTGTAGGCGCCTTGCCGCGCCGTCGCGGTCATCCGCGCCCGATGCAGCAGCGCCGCCTGCGCCGTCTCCAGGTTGGCTTCTTCGCCGCCCCAGGCTTGCAACGGGGCCGCTTGCAGCCCCCGCCCGAAGGAGAACGTCAACTGCCACGGCTTGGACAGCCCCGACGCGTTGATCGCGTTCAGGTTCTGCGTCGCCTCTTCATCGCTCTGCCCGCCCGAGAGGAACGCCGCCCCCGGCACCGCAGGAGGCAGCACCCGCTGGAAGCACGTGATGGTCGCCTCCGCCACCTCCTCCGCCGGCGCCCGATTCGACGCCTCCTTCCCCGAAAGCACCATGTTCGGCTTCAGAACCATCCCGCTCAGCGCCACCCCCTGCGACGCCAATTCGGCGAACACCGCCCGCAGCGACGCCTCCGTCGCCTCGAAGCAGCGCCCGATCCCGTGATCCCCATCGATCAGCACCTCGGGCTCCACGATCGGCACCAGCCCCGCCTCTTGCGAGAGCGCGGCGTAGCGCGCCAGCCCGTGTGCATTCACCGCGATGCAATTCGTCGTCGGGATCCCCGCGCCGATCGTGATCACGGCGCGCCATTTCGTGAACTTCGCCCCCAGCTCCGCGTACTCCGCCAGCCGCTCCCGCAGCCCATCCAGCCCCTCCGTCACCTTCTCCTGGGGCGACCCCGGCAACTCCTTTGCCCCCGTATCGACCTTGATCCCCGGCAGGATCCCTTGCCCCTCCAGCGCCTCCACCATCCGCCGCCCGTCCACCGTGTCCTGCCGCAGCGTCTCGTCGAACAGGATCACCCCGGAGATGTACTCCCCCAGCCCCGGCGTCGTGCAGATCAGCGACCGCCACGCCTGCCGCGCCCCCTCCGTGGAGTCCACCCCAATGCTCTGCAGGCGCCGTTTGATCGTGCCCGAGCTTTCATCGGCGGCCAGGATGCCCTTCCCGGGCGTGACCATCGCCTGTGCGACCGTTTCGAGTTGTTGCAGGTTCATCTCGCGTCCTCTCGCGCGCTACCGCC
>JAPUIR010000010.1 GCA_027296805.1 Chloroflexota bacterium
GGTTGAAGATCAGGAAGGTCTGTGCGTCGGCGTCCCACAGAAACAACGCCTCCAACCCGTTCAGCCCCGCGATCGCGTCCGTCACGGCGGCACCGTCGCCTCCGGTCCAGGTCACCAGGTTGAATCCGCTCCGCAGCGGGACTGCTCGCGCCTCATTGAACGCGGGCTGCTCCCAGGGCACGTTGCTGTTCCCGTTGACGAAGGTCCAGATGCCCGCGCCTTGCGGCACCTGGCGCAGCGAGTTCAGCGCGGGGGGCAGGGCCGGGTTGAAGGTCAAGAAGTTGCTTGCGGCCGCGTCCCAGGTGAAGAACGCCCCCAGCGACGCAAGAATCGACGCTGTCGCCTCCGTCACGTCGATCGTTTCGCCGGTCCAGCCCACCAGGTTCCATTGCGGCCGCAGCGTTTGCGTCCGCGTCGCCGGTGGCTCCACCACCTCCACCTCGATCACCGTGCTCAGCGCCGTCTCCACGACCACTCCGTCCGTGATCTCGACAACGGTCGCCGTGATGGTGAACCCGCCCAACTCATCGGCCGTGTAGGTGGCCGTCGCCTCGCCGTTTCCGTCCGTCGTGACCGGATCGGCGCTGATCGTGGCATTGCTCAAGCTCTCGCCGAACACCACCGACACATCGCGCACCGGCACGCCGGCGTCGTCCCGCACCGTCGCGGTAACCGTCGTCTGGCCGCCCAGCGTGACTGTGGCGTCCTCGGCCGAGACGGTGATCGCGGCGGGGTCCCCGGCGAAAGCGATGCCCGGCAGCGCGACCGTGATCGTGCTGATTCCGTTCGTCGCGGCGTTCCACGGCGGCGCGCCCGAACCGTCGTAGGCCGCGTCGGATTCCCAGTAGCGCAACGCCAGCGTGATGAAGGCGTACTCGGCCTCGCTGAAGGCGCGGTCGCTGATCACGATCGTCCCGACCCGGAAGTCCTTCTCCGCCGTCACCGACGACGGCAGCCGCGGCCCCTCGCTCGCAATCACGTCATCCACGCTGATCGTGCGCACGCTGCTGGCCGTCCAGGCGTTCGGATCGCTGGGGTCGATCTGCCCCTCCAGCAGCTCCACGGACGGGACCTGGGAGGGCGGGATGAAGCCCGCGAGATAGAGCGACATCGGATCGAAGGTGGCGTTGAACTCCCCGGGGCGCGACACCAGGCGGAACGTGCCGTCGCCGTTGGCGACCAGATCGACGGGCAGGCCTGGCGCGCCGGGCAAATCCAGAAGCGAGCCACCTCCCTGCAGCAGGTCCAGGTCCATCATTCCGCGTACCGTGTTGGTCGCCAGGAAGTGACCTTCGCCGTCCAGCCAGCCCCGCTCCAGCGCCGCGTTCACCGACCAGCGATGCATCACCTCATGCGACAGCGCCGAACCGTCGATCGTGTTGGACCAGATGATGCCCCGCAGCTGCCCGTCTGAGAACGTGTTAAACGGATCGCCGCCCGAGAACGTGTCCGGCCCCACGTTGATGTCGCGCAGCTCGACGCCGATTCCCTGCGCATCGTTGCGCGTGCCCTTGAAGAACGCCTGGCAGTCGCAACTCGGCACCTCGTTCAGCGGCCGCGAGCTTTGCAAAATGATGAAGTCGAACTCGTCGCCGAACTCCTCAATGATCACGCCGCAAGCCTCACAAACGTCGACCGCGGCATCCGCGTCCACGTTCGGATAGTTGGGGTAGATCGTCCCATCGTCCACCAAGAACAGCGCGTGGGTGCTGGCCGTGAGCCCCGGACCGATCGCGACGACCTGCGCCGCGTCCCGCCTGGACTCGTCGACGATGCCGAGGCCGCTGTCGAGCGTGGAGCTGTTGACCCGCACGAAGTTGTCGAGGTCGCGCCGGAAGAAGAAGACCGAAGGGCTCAGCCGCTCGTGACTGCCCCCGTCGTGCTGGAGGGTCTGAGAGCTGGTCACCCCCCCGCGCGAGAACACCCCGTCCCCGGCAGTCAGATCGCCGTGCGTACCGTCGTCATAGATCCGGATCAGGTCGTCCGCGATGTCGTCGAACAGCGCCACATCCTCGGGAACATCCGTATCCGCGTCGAGCAGCCCCTCCGCGCTCACCCAAGCGCTGTCGAAATCGCCGCCTTGGATGGCCAACGTGACCAACACCGTGTCGATCCCATTGTTGAAGATCACCGGGGGTTCCCAGGTCGTGGCTGTGACGTCGCCACCGACCCCCTGCGCCTGCCCATCGACGTTCTCGGCGCGCTCCAGCCGCAGCAGCGCGGGGACCTCCGTGTACTCGGATGCGCTCCCGGCAGTGGTCAGTACGACTGCGAGCGAGGAGGCGAGGATCAGCGTCAAGAGTGCGGCACCGGCCAGAGTTGGTCGAACTGCTGATCGTTGCCGCATAGGCCCATCCTTCCGCGTCGCCTCGACGCGCTGCGTTGGATCCTCAGTCCAACCAACCGCAGCGAATCGTAGACTGCCCGCCTCTCACGCAGGACCGCCATGCCTCCCCTCGTCGACCGTTATGGTCTCCAACTCTCCACTCGTTCCCAAGAGTCCGCCGATCACTACGTTGAGGGCGTCGACCGCCTCCTCGCCTACAGCGTGCGCATCCAAGAGCCGCTGGAGGCCTCGATCGCGGCCGACCCCAACTTCGCGCTGGCCCGCGCCGCGCTCGCCAACTTCCACTTCTACCGCGGCGAGATGGAGCGCGCCCGCGCCCGCGCCGGGGAGGCGGTCACGCTGACCTCCGCAGCGACCCCTCGTGAACGAGCCCATATCGAAATCATCCAGCTCATGGTCACCGGCAAGGCGTCCAAGGCGCTGCCCCTGATCGACGCTCACCTGCGCGACTATCCCCGCGACGCCCTGGTCCTGCTCCACCGCTCCGGCTGGACCTTCTACAACGGCGGCGTCCAGAAGCGCGAGGCGATGTTCGAGCTGTTCGATCCCCTCGCCCCCGTCTACGGGGACGACTGGTGGTTCCTCACCTGGTACGCCTTTTCCCACCATGAGATCGACCGCATCGAGGAGGCGCGCACTCTGGCCGCTCGTAGCCTGGAGATTCGCCGCGACAACAGCAACGGCGTCCACGCGATGGCTCACGTCCACTTTGAGTCGGGCGAGTCCGATTCCGGCTCGGACTTCATGCGCGACTGGCTCGCCGACCATCCCCAGCGCGGCCACTTCCACACCCACCTCAGCTGGCATCACGCCCTGTTCGAGTTGGACCGCGGCCGCCCCACCGACGCGCTCGCGATCTACGACGACGCCATCGCGCCCCAAGAAGGCGAAATCACCTCCCCCTTCGGCGCGCTCGCCGACGGTGCCTCGTTTCTCTGGCGCTGCCGGCTCTACGGCGTGGCACCGGCTGGCCTGCCCTGGCAAGAAATCGCGGAGTTGGCGACCAGCGCCTTCCCCAAGGCGGGAACGGCCTGGGTCGACGCGCACAAAGGCATCGCGCTCGCCGCCCTCCACGACGACGAGGGTGTCGACGCACTGCTCGACGGCCTGCGCGCCGCCGCCGACCGTGGCCACCCCACGGCCGGACTCGTGGTCGCCCCGGTCGTCGAGGCGATGCGCGCCTTCGCCCACGAGCGCTACGACGAGGCGGCGGACGGCCTCGAATCCGTCCACGATCTGCTTGTCTCGCTCGGCGGCAGCAACGCCCAGCGCGACGTTTTCGAAGAGACGCTGGCCGAGGCCTATCTGCGCAGCGGCCGCTACGACAAGGCCCAGGCCTTCCTCAGCGAGCGCCTCGGCCGCCGCACCACCGCGCGCGACCTCTTCCGCATGGGCCGCGCTCAGCGCGCCCAGCAGGATCCGGCCTCGGACGCAACGCTGCAGCGCGCGGCCGCGCTCTGGGCGGACGCCGACGCCAAGTCGCCGGAGACCCAGGAACTGGTGGCCCTGGCTGCGGTGTAAAGCCACTGTGTGAAGCCTGGGGTGTGAAAGCGGCCGGGGTTTAGGCCTAGAACTCGGCCACGCCCATCATCACCGCGACCACGATCCGCCGGTTCGAGTAGTTGTGGGCGTCCTTGTCGAACGAGCCCTCGCACGTGATCAGCGTGAGGCGCGCGTCGTCCGTCGGCTGAAGGTAGGACACCGCGTCGGCGTCGTTCCAGGCCACAGCGACCGTCTCGATCACCTCGTAGACGTAGTAAACGCTCGCGGCGTCGTCCCGGACCAGAATGGCGTCGCCGATCTCCGTGTTCGGCAGCGACCAGCAGACCCCAGTGCCCAGATTGTCGTTCAGGTCGCTGAAATCGCGGTGCCCGTCCAGCAAAACGTTGCCGGCCTGGCCGGGCGCCGGCCCCGACTCCCACCAGCCGATCACCTCCGGATTGTCCGGCGAGCCGAACGCATTGCCGGGGGCGAGCCCCACCCGGACGATGCTCGCCTTGATCCGCGCGGACGGGATCAGAAGCACCCAGTCGGTTTGGGCCGCAGCCCCGCTGCTGGGCACGATCCCGCGGCCGGCCAGGATGGCGCCCCGGCTTCCCGTCCCGCCGTGGATCAGATCGGCCTCGTCGAACTCCGGCAGCGGCACCAACGGCGGGCCTGGCTCCACCACCACCACTTCCGGCTGCTCGACCGCCGTCGGTTCCTCCTCCTCCACCGTCTCTTGAGCTGGCTGCTGGCTAACGGCCGGCTCCGGCTCAGATTTCTCTTCCGACGCGTCGGCGACCGCCTCAGGGACATCGGCCGCTTCGTTGCCCGGCAGTGTCACGGCAGCAAGGCTTGAGGTCGGTTCGCTGCCGGCGTTGTCCGTCGCCGCGGAGACCGCGAAGAACGTGATCAGGAAGACCGCCGCCGCCGTCGCGCCGGTGCCCGCGAACCACAAGTACTGGCGCGGGTTCCTTCGGATGTGGCTGATCAAGGTCGAAAGTTGGTTCACGATGCCGAGCGCCCTCGTCGCCTACCGC
>JAPUIR010000100.1 GCA_027296805.1 Chloroflexota bacterium
CATGGTCCCACCCAGGCACCGCCGCCCCTATGACATGCGCGAGGTGATCCACGCCTTCGCCGACGCCGACAGCGTGCTGGAACTCCGTCCCCGGTGGGCGCCCTCGATGCTCACCGCCTTCGCTCGTTTGGGCGGCCGATCTATCGGCATCTTCGCGAATCAGCCCAAGTCTCCGCTGGCTGGCGCGATCGACGCCCCGGCGGCGGACAAGGCCGCCCGCTTCATCGAACTCTGCGACTCGTACGAGTTTCCCCTGGTCTCGTTCGTGGACAATCCCGGCTACATGGTCGGACCGCAGGCTGAGGCCGCGGGCATCGCCCGGCATCATGCGCGGCCGCTCGCTGCGCTGCAACATCGATCGGTGCCGCTCTATTCCGTGCAGATCCGGAAGGCATACGGACTCGGTCCCTACGCCATGTCTGGCTTCGGGAGTTCGCGATCATCGCCCGACCTGCGTCTCGCCTGGCCATCTGTGGAATCCGGCGGCATGTCATTGGAAGGGGCGGCGTACCTCGTGCGGCGGAAGGAGATCTTGGCGGCGGAAACACCGCAGGAGGCGCTGCAGATCCGCGACGATTACGCCAAGACCCAGCGCGATCTGACATCGGGGCTGCGCGCGGGCCGCACCTTCTCCTTCGACGACATCGTCGAGCCCGCCGAGACGCGGGAACGCATCATGCGCATGCTGCGAATGACCCCGCGCTCGCTCAGCGCGCGGAAGAAGCATCCGATCGACCCCGCCTAGCCTGCCGCGGGCTCAGGCCGTATCGATGGGGTGCTTCTTCTCTTCGCGGCTCAGGCGACGGGGCAGGTGGCGCAGGACGCCGCTGATCCGGGCCCGCGTCTCCCGCGGATCGATCACATCATCGAACGTGTGCCCGTTCTCGAAGGCGGAGAATCCGTCGCGATGCTGCAATTCGACCCCCGGCCAGGCCAGGCGCATCACCGACACGGAATGCCCGTTGGCGAAGCCCCCCATGGCGAATGTGCCCAGCCCGCCGCCGCGCCGGATCTGGACGCTGAAGATGGGCGCCGTGCGATGGTGCTGGCTCATCAACGGACGTGCATGCGCTCGCACCATGCTCCGCTCGATCGAGGCCGAATCTCCCTCTTCCTCCCAGCGGGTGACGAAGCCCGGCGTGTCGATCAACGAGATCAGCGGGTACTCATAGGCATCGCAGATCTCCACGAACCGAGCCAACTTGGCGGCGGCGTCTTCCGTCAGTGCGCCATCGTGCACGAGCGGTTGGTTCGCAGCGATGCCTACGCTGCGCCCGTCGAGCCGGGCCAGTGCCGTCACGAGAGAACGGGCGAAGTTGGGGCGCAGCTGGAACACGCTGCCCTCGTCGGCGAGGGCTTCAATCACTGGCAGCACATCGTACGGACCTTCGTCGGGGACTAGGTTCGCGATTTCAGTGTGGGTCGACGATGGCTCACCGGCATCCGCATCGCGGTAGAACGCCAGGTAGCGCTTGACAGCATCGATCGCGGCCGGCTCATCGTCCACCAAAAGGTCGATGCCGCCGCGCACGTCGTGCATTTCGACCGGCGCCAGCTCGTTGGGCGTCACGCGAATGCCGAGCGCCGCCTCCACCATCGGCGGCCCTCCCATTCCGATCGATGAGCCGCGCGTCCCGATCAAGAAGTCGCAGAAGGCCGCCAGGCTCGCGTGCCCAGCGTACGACGGTCCGGAGACCACAGCGATCGTCGGTACCCAGCCCGACAGCTCGGCGATCCCATCGAACAGGCTGAACGGGCCGATCGCGCCGCCGATCTCGATATGTCCCATCCCCGCTCGCGGGTGCCGCGCCCGGCTGCCGCCGCCGTCCACGAACATCACGACGGGCCATCGATGCTCGTGTGCCAGCCCGAAGAGATGCGTCAGCTTGCCCGCGCCGTAACCGCCGCCGTGGTCCGTGTAGTCCGTGGACGACGCGATCAGCGTTTGTCCGTCCACGGCGCCGATGTAGTCGAGCCCGCCCGTCTCCGCAACCCACTCCCCGCTGTCAGGCGCCAGCGCCGCGATCGAGCCGTACTCGACAGCCGACCCCGCATCCAACAAGAGCTCGATCCGCTCCCGTGCTGTGAGCCGGCCGTTGGCGTGGACGGCCTGGACCGCCTCGGGACGAGCGGCGTCCGCTTGTCGCGCCCGCGCACGATGGATCGCGTCGATTCGCTTCTCGTCCACGTCACCTCCCGTTCGCGGCGAGCCTTCCCGATGCAGCCCGACAGCGTCGGTCTTGGATGGTCGCAGACCGAGCGGGCCGCTGTCATCGGGCAGACCTATGACAGAATCGCCAGACCATGAAAATTGAAGACGACCACGGCCTCTCAGAACTGCTTATTGGCGAAGAGACTCGCCTCTGCACCGGCTTCGGTTTTACCGAAGGCCCTGTCTGGATCCCCAGCGACAACGCCCTCCTCTTCAGCGATATCCCGGGCAGCCGCACCCATCGCTGGCGCCCCGGGCAGACCGAAGCCGAGACCTACCGCGACCCCAGCGGCTGGGCCAACGGCCTCACCCTCGACGCCGCGGGCGACCTGCTCGCTTGCGAACACGGTGGTCGGCGCGTATCACGCGGCGCGTACGGCGACCCGGCCGGCATGGTGTCCCTGGCCGACAGCTGGGACGGCAAGGCCCTCAACAGCCCGAATGACCTGGTCGTGCACTCGTCCGGGGCCGTTTTCTTTACGGACCCCACCTACGGCACCGATAGCGGGCGCACACCCAGCTTCGGCCGCCCGGGACAGACGCCAGAGCTGGACTTCACGGGCGTCTATCGAATCGATCCCGATGGTTCGCTGCACCTCGTTGCCACCGAGGGCTTTTCCCAGCCCAACGGCCTCGCCTTCACTCCCGATGAGTCCGCGCTTTACGTCGGCGATTCGCAGGCGAGCCTGATCTGGCACTACGAAGTCAACGCTGACCTCTCGCTTGGCGAGCGAACCCTGTTCCTGGACCAGTCAGAAGATGAACGGCGCGGTGCGCCCGACGGCATGAAAGTCGACAGCGAGGGGCGGCTTTGGACCACCGGCGCCGGGGGCGTCTCCGTGCACACGGCGGCCGGCGAGTACCTCGGCGTCTTCGAGATGGAGGAGCACGCCGCCAATCTCACTTTCGGCGGCGACGATTTCTCGACGCTGTACATGACAGCGGCGACGAGCGTCTACAGCATCCCAACGGCCGTGCGAGGCATCGTTCCCGGCTCCCGGTAGCTGACGATGTGGGAGCCGCGGCCGCGTCGTGCAGACTCGTCTTGGTGGCGGACGAACAAGGCGCATCGCATCGAGGTTGGGCACGGTGTGGCGCGCCGGACTGCGAAGGAGTGAGTACGATGTGCTCATCGTGCCAGGGCTGACATCTCGACTCCGATAGTATGCCGCAGACGCCGCGGGCTCATCAGGCCGAATGCCGGGAGGACCCGCGATGGACGCCAAGGCTCTCTATCTCGACTTCCACCGCTACACACACGGCGACGTGCCCAGCTCGGCGAGCATGGTCATGGGCGCCACGCCGGACCAGATGCGCGTGACGCGCCCCGGCCACAACTCGATCGCCTGGCTCTTGTGGCACATCGCCCGGGGCGAGGATTGGGCGATCAACGCCATGCTGCGAGGCGAACCAGAGCTCTGGACTCGGGACGGCTGGATGAAGCGCTGTGGCGTCGAGGGTCTGGACTGGGGACCCGGAATGTCACAGGCCGAGGTCGACGACCTTAGCCACCGCATCGATATTGATGCCCTCAAGGAGTACTACCGCGTGGTGGCGGTCAACACGCGCGACTTCATCGAAACGTTCGACTTTGAACGTCTCGATGAGCCGTTCGACGCGAAGGCCCGCCTGGCCGAGATTCCACACACGATCATCCCGGCGGGCCACCTCGTAAGGCGGATCGTCGATGCGCAGACCACGCAGCGCTGGTTCCTGTCGGTGATGGCCCAGCACGACCCTCAACTGCACATCGGCGAGGCAGGGCACATGTATCGGGTTGTGGTTGGGGACGAGAACTTCCCGTAGCCGTGCCCCCGCAATGCACTAGGGCCCACGATCAGTTCATCGTGGGTGGGAGTTCAGCGAGGGTCGCCCCGCCCGCGATGAGCTGGTGGGTGGGAGCCGCACTCGCCGGACGCCCAGGACAACCAGACTAGGCGGGCTCGTGGCCCGGGGCGCGCGGCGCGCCGGCCGCGTCCGCCCGCGCATCCGCCTTCGCTGCCGCTTCGGCGCGCGCGTCTGCGTCGGCGGGCGTGCGGCTCCGTCGCCCGTCATCCTTCCGCGAGGAAAGAAACACGCCACCAACGCTGTAGAGCCGCTGCGCGGGAGAGCCATCATCTGGACAGGTGGCGGGATCGCCGGAGGCGGCGATCGGGCGGGTGACCTCGAAGGTCCGCCCACATGTCGCACACTCGAACTCGTAACGGGGCATGGTGATGCTCTCGTCCGGCCCCGCGCCGCTTCAGCGACGACGCGGCCAGGGCTTCTGCGCCACTTGCTCACCTATGGCGATTGCACCCTACTGGGCTGGCGCGGAGACCTCCAGTTGCGCTTCGTGCCGGTCATCCCCTGGGATTCCGGAATCCAGGCCCCCGCGATCAGCGGGCCATCGCGAATCCGGCTCCCCGCCTACCCATGATCGCCGATGTTCAAGACCGTACGCGCGACCTCGCCGTTCTTCATCGCGACAAAGGCGTCGTTGATGTCCTCCAGACCGCCCGTGCGCGAGATCATCTCGTCTAGCTTGAGCCGCCCCTGGCGGTAGAAATCGATGTACTTCGGCATATCGACGCGGAAGCGGTTCGACCCCATCGCCGAGCCCTGGATCTTCTTCTCGGAGAGCAGCTCCACCCCGTGAATCTCGATCATCTGCCCCACTGGGATCATGCCGATCACCGTCGCCAGCCCGCCCCGTTTGAGCGACTGGAACGCCTGCTCGGCGGTCAGCTTCAGCCCGATCGCCTCGAACGTGTAGTCCGCGCCGCCGTCGGTCAGCTCGATGATCTTGTCCACCGGGTTGCCGCTGGAAGCGTCAACGGTGTGCGTCGCGCCTAGCTCCTTGGCAGTCGCCAGCTTCGACTCCACCGTGTCCACCGCGATGATGCGGCGGGCGCCCGCGATCCGCGCCCCCTGAATGACGGAGAGGCCCACGCCTCCGGCGCCGAACACAGCCACCGTTGAGCCGGGCGCCACCTTCGCGGTGTTGAGCGCGGCCCCGACGCCGGTCGTCACGCCGCATCCGATCAGCGCAGCCTGCGGAAACGGCATGTCGTCGTCCATTTTCACCAGTGCGTTTTCGTGCACCAGCATCTGCTCCGCGTAGGTCGAGAGGTTGGCGAACTGTGTCACCGGCTGGCCCTGCCAGACGTACTTCGGGTCTTCGTCCGGCCCACGGCGCACGTCGGGGCTCTGACAGAGGTGCGTCTGTCCCGTGAGACAGAAGTCGCACTTCCCACAAAAGACCGAGAGACAGGCGATTACATGGTCCCCTGCCTGGAACTCGGTCACGTCCGGACCGACCTCGCGCACAACGCCCGCCCCCTCGTGTCCCAGGATCGCGGGCGGACCCGTACCGAACATCGCCTCCAAGTCGTAGAGCCCCTCGACGAAGTGCAGATCGCTGTGGCAGACGCCGGATGCGGCGACGTCCACCAGCACCTCCCGCTTGCGGGGCTGATCGATCTCGACATCCTCGACCGTCAGTAG
>JAPUIR010000101.1 GCA_027296805.1 Chloroflexota bacterium
GCCCGGGTGAACTCGCGCAGGTCGTCATGTTCGATCGCTTCCCAGTCGCCAGCGTCGCTGCGGAAGCGGTCGGCGCGCGAGGGCCGCCAGCCCAGGTGCCCGAAGAGGGGCCGGGTGTCGAGGAAGACGGCGTCGCCGAGCTCGCCCAGGGCGTCGATCAAGTTGCGCGGTCCGACCGCATCGAGGTGGAAGCCGAGCAGGCTTCGCGCCTGCTGGCCGGGCCGCACGCGCAACCCCCGCTCTTCGGAGATCACCCGGACCCGACAGGCCGTCTCGCTCTCCAGCGCTTGCCAGACGGCGCTTGCCACCCGCCCCACGACAAGCACCTCGGTTTCGCGGGTGGTGAAGAGCGCCAGAGCCTGGTCCAAGTCGCTCGGTGCGTCCAGCACCCAGGCCGGGCACGATTGCAGGGAGGCGCGCAGGTCCGGACCCAGGTCGATGGTGGCGAGGTCGGCGCAGCGCGCGAGGATGCGCAGGTCGGCGGGGGTATCGATGTCCAGCAGCGTCGCGGCCGAGCGAGGTAGTACTCCGATCTCTGCCCCGGCGCTGTCTCGCAGATGCAGGGCGAGGCCGTTGTCGGTCAGCGCGTCGGGGATCGTGGTCAGCTCGTCGACGAGGGGTGTAGCGAGGACATCGCTGGAATAGAGGTTGTTGGTCCACGATTCTCCCGCCTCGAGCCGTTCCCGCAGCTCGCGCCAGTGCGTCGGGCGGAACCCCGGCATGCCGCCGCCCGCATAGCAGAGCGACGCGGGCCGGAGTTGCCCCAAGAGGTCGCGGAGACGGACCGCGAACGGTGCGTCACCTTCGTCGACCTGAATCTCCAGGCCGGGCACCGTCGTGAAGGGTCGTGAGTCGGTGGTGGCGAGGAGGATGCGCTCGAATCCGGCAGCGCGGGCGCGGGCGACCGTGTCGCGCAGCGCAGCCGCCCGGGCGCCGTCGACCGCACGTTCGGCCGCGCTCTCACCCTGGGAGCGGTAGAGGAGCAGGAAAAGCGGCTCAGGCATGACGGGTCGGGCTCAGCCGGCCGGGTCCGCCGCGTCGAGATGCTCGATGCGGACTTGCTCCTCGAAGGCGGCGACGGTAGACGCCTCGCAGAGTTGGGTGCCCGGCGTGACCATGGCTGCCCGCCCCGCCGCGATCCCGCGGCGCAGCGCGGCTTCGAACTCGCCGCCGCGGTAGAGCACATCGATCACGCCGGCCAGGGTCGCGTCGGTCCAGCCAACCTCACTGATCAGGGTGGCGGTGGGGACCGTGGGGGGCGTGACACGCCAGCGCCCATCCGCGTTCACCGCCAGGCTCGGTCCGTCGCGGGGCGTGACCAGCACCGTGCCGACGCCCGCCTCGTGCAGTTCCACCATGCTGGCGAAGCAGTCCTTCTCTTCCTCAAGCTCGGCGTCCATCAGCTCCGCCAGGCTGGCTGGGCTCATGCGCACGAGTTCCGGGTTCGCACCGACCGCCGCACGCAGGGGTTCGCCCTCAGTGTCGACGGCGGTGTGCACCTCCCCCGCCTGGGCGACCCGAATCAGTTCGGCGTAGACGTTGGCGTCCAGGGAGGGCGGGAGGCTGCCGCCCAGCACAAGCCAGCCGCCGGGCGCCAGGTGCTGGCGCAACCGTTCGCCCAACTCGTCAAGGCGGCCGGGGTCGAGATCGGGTCCGGCGTTGTGGATGGTCGTGGTGACGTGGTGTTTGGAGTCGACCAGGGTGACGTTGGTGCGGGTCTCGCCCCCGGTGTTGACGAAGTCGAGCCGGATACCGGCGCCGACGAGTTCGCGCTCGATGAAGTGACCGACGCTGCCCGGCGCGAAGCCGGTCGCGATCGAGTCGACGCCAAGCTCCTTGAGGGCGCGTGAGACATTAATGCCTTTGCCGCCCGGATCGGTGCGCAGGTCCGTGACACGGTTGCGCTCGCCCACCCGGAGCTGTTCAACCACCAGCGTCTGGTCGATGGCCGGATTCAATGTGACAGTGACGATCGGGCCGCTCACGGCCATCCTTTCAGTGCTGGGGTGGACCGGGGGTTCCGACACCCTACCAAGTCCGCGGCGGTGTGTCTGGGCGGGTGATCGGGCTCCCCGCGGTCGTCAGTCCTCGATGGCGAGGGCCCAGGTGGCGACGCGGATCGCCCCAGCCTCCCGCAGGGCGCGTGCGCAGGCGTCGAGCGTGGCGCCGGAGGTCGTGACGTCGTCCACGACGAGGACGGAGCGGCCGCGAACTTGGCCGGCTGCGGCGCGGAAGGCGTAACGCACGTTGGCCTGACGCGCGGCCAGATTGGGCTGGCGGGCCTGCTGGGGCTGTGCGCCCACACGTCGCAGCACCTCGCCATCGAAGGGGATCTGAAGTCGGCGTGCGAGCAGGCGGCCCAACACCTCCGCCTGGTTGTAGCCCCGTCGCCGGCGGCGAGCGCCGCTCATGGGCACGGCGCTGACCAGATCCGGCACCTCTTCGGCGGGGAAAACCAATGCCGGGCGGATCAGTGCAACCAGTGGACTCCCGACGCTGCTCATGCCCTGGTATTTGAGGGCCAGCACGGCGTCCCGCACGGCGGTCTGGAAGACGAACCCGGCGCGGCGGGTGTCGAAAGCGGGAGCGTCGTCGCGGCAGCGGTCGCAGAGTGACGCACGCCCTAGCGTCCAGCAGCGCTGGCAGCGCGATCCCGCCGCCGGCACGAACTCCGCAATGCAAGCCTCACAGAGATGCGCCCCGCCGCGACGACAGGCCACGCACTGCGGAGGAAACACAAGATCGAGGGCAGTGTCACGCCAGTGACGCAACGTGCGGCGGTCGAACGCGGGCACGTGGGACCCGTCGCTTTCCGCAACCCGGCAGCCGGTACACTGACGCCATGGATGTCACCGTGCAACTCTTCGCGAGCTTGGCGGAGGCCGCCGGCGCCCGATCCGTGCTGATTGAGGGGCTGCCCGAGCCCGCGACGGTGGATGATCTGAACGACGCGGTGTTCGCCCGCCTGCCGCAACTGGCGGCGCTGCGTGAGTCGGTGATCGTGGCAGTGAATGAGGAATACGTGCGGGGAAAGTTTCCCGTGCACAGCAACGACCAGATCGCGCTGATCCCACCCGTGAGCGGTGGCGAGGATCCACGTTTCCAGATCACCAGCGACGCCCTGGATATCCAGGGCCTGCACGACCTGGTGCTGCAGCCGTCCGCCGGAGCCGTATCGCTGTTCGTGGGGGTGGTACGCGACAACAACTTGGGACGCCAGGTGCACTACCTGGAGTACGAGGCCTACCCGCCGATGGCGCTCAAGAAGATGCGCGAGATCGCCAGCGAGATCCGGGAGCGCTGGCCGATCGCGGACGTCGCGATGCACCATCGCACGGGCCGGCTGGAGATCGGCGAGGCGAGCGTGGCGATCGCGGTCTCCGCGCCGCACCGGGGCGACGGCATCGCGGCGTGTCAATACGCAATCGACCGGCTCAAACAGGTCGTCCCGATCTGGAAGAAAGAGGTCTGGACCGACGGCGAGAGCTGGATCGAAGGCAGCCTGGTGCCTCAGGAGGAGGCGACGGGCACGACACCGCCGGGGAGCTCGCCGGGGGAATCTGGGGGCTAGCGGCGTGCGCCGCGACGCCGCGGGGGCTCCCGGCGCTCAGGGCGCTCGCTGCGGCCGCGGCGGTAATCCCCCACGTCCAACACGTAGTGGGCGGTCAAGCGGTGATCCGAAATGCGTGACACCAGCCGGTCATCGAGGTCGCCGACATTGTTGGTGGTGATGACGGTGGGCAAGCGCTGGAGATACCGAAACGAGAGGACTTGGTAGAGCTTCTCCTGCGCCCAGGGAGTCGTGGAGTGCGCGCCCAGATCGTCCAAGACAAGCACGCCCGCCTCTTGCAGCTGACGCAGGACCACGTCATAGGTGTCGGGCGCGGAGGGGCTGTAGGCGCGGCGGAGTTGATCGAGGAGTTCCGGCACGACGGTGAAGTAGACGGAGTCGCCGCACTCCAGCCGTTGTTGGGCAATGGCGGCCGCGAGGTGGGTTTTGCCGACTCCCGTCGGCCCTTGCAGCAGGACCCAGCCATCCGGTTGGTCGGCCCAGCGTTCCAAGGCCCCGCGGATGTCGGCCAGGGCCGCACCCTGGTCGTCGCTGAGGCCGAAGCCCGACACCTTGAAGCTGCTGAACGCGTACGTCTCGAGATCCTTGCGCGACATACCACCAATCTGGCGGTAGGCGCCGCCGGCATCGCCCGAGGCCTCGGGCGTGAGCGCGAGGAGGCGCTGGAGCGGGAAACGCCGCAGCAGGCCGCCGAGCGGATCGGGGAGAGCGCGGGGATCGCGGCTACTGAGGGCGACGGTGGGCAG
>JAPUIR010000102.1 GCA_027296805.1 Chloroflexota bacterium
TCGAACACCTCCTCGAGCAGGTCGCGTTCCTGCCCCGGCTGCAAGAGCGGGGATTGGCCTTCGTCACGTCTGCCTTCGAATCCGTTGACGACCGCCTCCTGAGGCTGCTCGACAAAGGCCACACCGCCGCCGACCTGGACCGGGTTCTCGCCCACGCCACCCGTCTCGCCCTCCCCATCCGACCCACCTGGCTGCCCTTCACGCCCTGGACGGCACTCGAAGATCTGGCCGGCATCCTTCGCTTCGTCAACGATCACGGCCTGGTAGCGCAGGTGCAGCCTGTTCAGTACGCCCTGCGTCTGCTGCTGCCGCCCGGCTCTCCTCTGGTGCAGGCCGCGGCGCAGGCGGGCGCGCTCACCGGCTTCGACGCCGACGGACTCAGCCACACCTGGCGCCATCCCGACCCCGCCATGGACGCCCTCCAAGAGCGCCTCGCTCAATACACCGCGGAGGCCGCGGCTGGTGCTACTCACGCCGACCGTGCCTCTTCCGACGCCGCCCAGTTCGACTGGATCTGGGAGGCCGTACGATCGGCTGGCGCGAACCTGGCGGCGACCGGCCCCGCGAGCCGGCCCGTCTTGACACCGCGTACTCCCGGACTGACTGAGGCTTGGTTCTGTTGAGCGGAGCCCACCGCGGAGCAGGTCGCTCCGCTCGGATCCGCGCTCAGCGTCGCAGCGCTCTAGCTACCAGATCCCTACCAGGAGCTGGGTGGCAGAAACGCGCGTTGGGGGATGCGGTGGAACCTGCCTGATGGGCCTCGCTGGCGAGAACGTGGCTGGGTTCTTGCTCCCCTGAGTGACGAGGAGTCTGCACACCCGAGGGCAGTGTGGTCCGGCTCAGGTCGCGCAGCAGAGCTGGAGAGGGTGGCGCCGCCACCCTCTCCCAAGTTCGCTACTGGCCGATCGGGGTCGTGCTCTTGATGGCGCCGTCCACGATCACGCCAGCCTCGGTGACCGCTTTGGTCCCAAAGCCGACGACCAGGAGGGCCAGAGGCACGATGACGACGGCGGCGCCGAGCGCGTAGGCCAGCATCGTCAAACCCTCTTCGTCCCGCCGCAGGTCGTTCTGGAGCTTGCGGTCGTGGATCTTCACGATCGCCTTGGTTGCCAGATTCTTCATTCCACTGTCCTTTCAGGACGCTTGTATCCGTCGCACCCCCGACCAAACGTGCGGGGCAGCCGCACCCAGCGGACCGTCGAGCTGCCGCACCGTGACGCCCCTGTCACGCGCCGAAAAGCCAGCTCTCCGAGGAGTAGCCCCTGCCTGGAGCCGCACCTGCCCCACCGTGCAGGGTCTGATTCGCCGTCGGCGGAGGACGAAAGTGGTCGCCGCCTGTCAGTTGCGCGGGCCGTCGTGCGAGCGGACTCGGTGCGACTCACCAGATGAACGGAAGCACCCGTTTCGTTCGCGCCCTGAAGGCCGAGTACGACTCGGGGAAGACCGTGCGGAGCACACTCTCTTCGTTCGCGGCGCGTCGCAGTTGCAGGCCGACGAATGCGGGCCAGATCGCCGCTGGTAGGAAGGCCACTACCGGGATGAGGACGCCCAGCCCCATCAGCAGCTCACCCAGATAGAGGGGATGTCGGACCCAGCGGCAGGGGCCACCAGTGACCAACCCCCGCGCCTCCGGAAACAGCCCAAAGCAGCGTCCCAGCTTGGCGAGCGACACGATCGCGATACCCAGCCCAACGAGGCCGACGGCAATACCCGCCGCCTGTAGCGCAGCAGAGGGGTGCGCCGAGCCAAACACGCCCACCAGAGAAGGGCGGCCGCGCCGGTAATGGCGACCACGGCCGGACCCAGCGCCGAGCGCGGCCCGACACGGTCGCGGCGCACGATGAACAGTGACGCCATCGGCACGACAAAGACGCTTGTCAACGCCTGCCGACTGAGGTTGAGCGCCGAGCTGCCGTCGCCGAACATGTCCGCGAAGAGAAAGATGTTGGGCGTCGCGATGAGCGCGAAGAGTGACGCGGGTAACCAGCGATCAAAGATGCGCTGTCGCAGCGGAGTGTCCGGCATCGCGGCAGCGGTGGGGAGACCCTGCTCCCGCAACGTCAGCGAGAGATACGCAGCATGGGCGTCTCTTCGCGCTGACATCCGCCCGCCCTCCTTCGCCTCGATTCAGTAGACGGCATGGCTGGCGGTCGCGTGACGAGGAGCGAGACGCAGCGAGCACGATCGGTCCAATCAGGACGGTCCCCGAATCGTCGTCGTGGGACGAATCGGAGATGGTGCGTGCGGGGCGGTCGACGTGAACGTTGTCGTGCGGAGTCCCGCGGGGCAGGCGGCTCCGCTCGGACCGTCTCTCGGCGTTACAGCGGTCGAGCGACTACCAGAACTTCCACCAGGGCTTGCGACTGTCGGTCGCGGCCACCGCGGGCTTGCCGGCTTCCTCGCTGCGAGCGTCGAGCGCCTCGAACATATCCAGCATCTCCGCTGAGACCGACTTGCGCAGTAGTGGCCCCAGCTCGATAAGCCGCACGACATCTTCTTTGTCCAACCGCCGGATCGCGGCCTGGACGGCCATCGTGCTTCGCATCGCTTGGGGCCCCGCCATCGTCTCGCGCGCGGCCTCGACGGCTGTCGAGAGCCGAACCACATCGTCGTGATCCATCACCAGCCACGATTGCAGGCGGCTGCGCGTGAGCTCCGCCATCGTCGAATCGTCCGAATCGACCTCCGCCTCGACAAGGTTCTGCATCTCGCCTGCGATCTGCGCTTCGGGGTGTCCGAGTAGTTCCAACTGGCGCTCCCGCATCTCCCCGATCCGCGCGTCCGGGGTGAGTTCCGCGAGCGCGCGCCAACTCGTGGCCTGTTCCGCTGGGGTCGTCATCGCTTCCTCCGCACACGTATGGGGATCGAGATGGGTGTCGCGTGCACTGATCTACGCGTACTGGAGATTGCCCTGTCAACATTGTGATGCTTCACACTTGCCGCAAGACGTGGCGAGACCGGTGCGGTCCCGTCAGCGCGGAGCGAACAGCGCGGTCTGCATGATGGGCGTGCCGTGTTCCCAGCTGTGCTGCACCGTCTTCCACGCGACCCAGCCCGCGGACTGCAGCTGTCCGCCTCCCCACAATGGAGTAAGCGCGGCGTTGAGCGCCGCGCTGCTGCAACTGCCCACGGCGGCGATCTGACGCTCCCGCGCGACACGTAGCTCAGACCAGATCTCCCGCAACGGCTGCTCGCTCAACTCCTGCGTCTCGCGCGTGAACCAATCTTCGTCACCCGAGGGCGCGGCAGCACGTCCGTCCCGTCCTGCGATGATCTCCTCGAGGACAGGAGCCGCCAGCCGACGTTCGTAGGCGGCCAGATGCGCCAGGTTCCTCGTCACGCCCCAGGCATCC
>JAPUIR010000103.1 GCA_027296805.1 Chloroflexota bacterium
CCATCAGCGCGCAGACACCACTGATCGGGGACCTTCGGCCGGGTGGGCGCTACGTGGCCTTGGACTGGGATCGCGCCGGAGGGACCCCGCTGCTGGCGCAGCGGTTGGCAGCGGCGGGCAAGCTGCACGGCGACGCGATGACGGTGACGGGCAAAACGATCGCCCAGGAGGCGGAGGCGGCCGAGGAAACCCCAGGGCAAGACGTGATCCTGCCGATCGATCAGGCGCTGAAGGAGACCGGCGGGCTCGTCATCCTCAAGGGGAACCTCGCGCCCGAAGGCTGCGTGATCAAGGTCGCCGGGCAGGAGCGTTTGACCCATCGCGGACCGGCGCGTGTCTTCGACCGAGAGGAAGATGCGATGGCGGCGGTGACGGCCAGCCAGATCAACGCCGGGGACTTCGTGGTGATCCGCTACGAAGGACCCAAGGGCGGACCGGGCATGCGCGAGATGCTCGGGGTGACGGCCGCCCTGGTAGGAGCAGGGCTGGGAGAGAGCGTCGCGCTGCTGACGGACGGCCGTTTCAGCGGCGCCACGCGGGGCCTGATGGCGGGGCACGTCGCGCCCGAGGCCCAAGTCGGCGGACCGCTCGCCGCGGTCCGCGAGGGCGACACGATCACGATGGACATCGAGGCCCGCGAACTGAATCTGGAGATCAGCGAGGACGAGATGCGAAGCCGTCTGGAGGAGTGGCGCGCCCCGCCAGCTCGCTACGAACAGGGCGTCTTCCAGAAGTACGTCAAACTCGTCTCCGGCGCCGAGCGCGGCGCCCTCACGCGCTGAGCCGCGTCGATTCCATAGGATCGCCCCGTCCGGACTCGACGCCCCAAGCGTGTTGATCTCCCGGGCAAGCACCGGGACGACAATGAGGGGCCCAACACCCTGCCCGGCGGCAGGGCCTCGTCACGATGCCCTCATCGTGGGCGCCGGGCAGTCGTTCGTGCCCAGGGTCGGGAGGTCGTGACGCTCCGAGGGCTACAGGCCCAGGCTGGCGTCGGCGAAGGCGACCGCGCCATCATGGCAGCATGGCGACCGTGCTGGCGTGAGCGACACCACCCGTGAGTGCCAGGATCACGATCGACGCCCTTCAGGGCAGGCCCGCCGGCCTCTCCCGCTCCTTACAGCGTTTCAGCGACAGCACTTCGGCCTGGTCCTCGCCAGCGGCGCTCTTTGGAACGTCTCCCGCTGGATGACCCTCTTCCTCGCGGCGTTTCTCGCCGCCGAGCTAACCGACTCGCCGCTGGGGGTTCAGCTTGTGGGGGCAGCCTTCTATGGTCCCTTCCTGATCGGCGCCGTCGGCGGGATGCTCTCCGATCGCTACGACCGCCGACTGATCATCGTGGCCTATCTCCTCCTGCTTACCCCGGTCACCCTCGGAGTTGCCGCGCTCGTCCTCACCGACGCGATCCGACTCTGGATGCTCTACCCCTTCGGGTTCCTTGCCGGGTTTGGCTGGATCCTGGACCTCACCGCGCGACGGGCACTCGTCGCCGACCTCGTCGGTGACGATCTCGTGACCAACGCCTTTTCGCTTGAGGCGGTCAGCGCCTCCGTCGGGGGCATTGCGGGCGCACTCGGCGGGGGCGCGATCGTTGGGCTGGCCGGGGTTGGCGAAGCCTTCCTAGCGATGGCGGCGCTCCAGGCCGGGGCCATCGTCCTCCTGCTCCGCCTCCCTTCCCCCCGAGCAAGACGCCGCAACGCGGCCTCCTGGCGCGATGACCTCCGCCAGGGAATCGCGCTCCTGCCCCGCCATCGAGCCCTGGTGAGCATCCTGGGCGTGACCGTGATCTTCAACCTGTTCTATTTCACCTTCATCGCGCTTATTCCTGAGCGGGCTGAGGACCTGGGAGTTGGCGCGTTCGGAACCGGCGTCTTAAGCGGCGCTAGCACCATCGGCGCGACCTGCGCGGCCGTGGCTGTCGCATCAATGGCGCGCCCGGCACGGGGTCGTCTCTACGTCTTCGGCTCCGCCGCCGCCCTCGCCGCCTTGCCGGTATACGCTTTGGTGGACATCTACGCTGTCGCCCTCCTCGCCCTGATCCTCGGCGGGCTCGGGGTCGGGGGCTTCGTCACCATGCAGGTCACGCTCGTCGCCACCGCCGTCGAAGATGAAGCGCGCGGCCGGGCCCTCGGGCTCCTCAGCACCGCGATCGGCGTCCTCCCCGTCGGCACCATCCTGCTTGGCCTCGTCGCGGAAGGGGTCGGCATCGGGCCCGCGATTGCAGGGAGTGCCTGCGCGGGGACGCTCGCGCTGATCCTCTGGCTCGCGAGGTGGCCAGAAGCCCTCCGGCTGTGATCTGGCAGCGGTGAGCGGCCGGACGATTGATCGCGGCACGATCCGCTCATCGTGAAGGCCGCGCCCGCGCCTACCCGTGGAACATGCCGCCGCCTGGGTGCAACAGCTCCCCGGTGAAATAGCTGCCTTCGCCCGATGCGAGGAACAGGGCCGTGGCGGCGATTTCTTCGGGTTGCCCCAGCCGATTCATGGGCGTCATCTGCAGCATCATCTGCAGGCCGGTCTCATCGGCGGCCATAGTGGCCGTCATGGGAGTTTCGATGAAGCCAGGACCGATCGCGTTCACCCGGATGTCGTACGGCGTCAACTCCACGGCCATGACCTTCGTCAGCATCCACACACCGGCTTTCGACACGCAGTACGGCGCGGCGCCGGGCAGCGGAACCTTGGCCGCGATGGAGGCGATATTCACGATCGCGCCCCCGTTGCCCGCTGCGATCATCTGTCGCGACACGGCGCGGTCGGTGAGGAAGACGCCCTTGAGATTGACGTCGATCACCTTCTCCCACTGCTCAGACGCAAGGTTCTGCACGTGACTCTCATCGGTGGTCAGCATCTCCACACCGGGAGATTCCTGCCCGCTGACGTAGGTGGCGTCGGAAATCCCGGCAGCCGCCAGGCAAACGTCCAGGCGGCCGAATTCCTGCATGGCCGCATCCGCCAGCGCATCGCAGTCCGCCTCGCTCGTGGTGTCCGTGCGTACGAAGATCGCCGATCCCCCGTTCGCTCGAATGGCGGCCGTTGTCTCTTCTCCTCGCGTGGCATCCAGGTCACCGATGACGATGCTGGCGCCCTCGGTGGCGAAGCGCAGCGCCGTCGCGCGGCCGATCCCGCTGGCGCCCCCCGTCACTACAGCGACCTTCTCGCGTAGTTGTCCGGCCATGATTCGTTCTCCTCGTCACCGTGCTGCGCGGCGCTACCTGGTTGAGCGAGTGAGGCTAACCGAAAGGACGAGATTCCGGGGCGGGGCCTGTCAATGACGCTCTGCTGGGAGTCGGTCTCGAAGCAGTGACACGATGGCCCAATCGTGCGTGCCGGACGGTTAGGCTCGCGACAAGCGCGAGTGCGCCCCCGCGATGGGGGATTGAACGCTACCGAGACTGAGACGTGACAGATGTCGTGGTGACGGGAGCCAGCGGGCACGTGGGCGCGAGCCTGGTGCGGCAGCTCCTCGTGCGCGGCGACCGCGTCCGAGTCGTGCTCGAGGCCGACGATCCGGCGTCGCTCCGCGGGCTGCGACTGGAGCGAGTCACCGGTGACGTGCGGGACCAAGCGTCGCTGCGCCGGGCCTTCGACGGCGCCGAGATCCTCTATCACCTGGCCGCCGTCATCTCGATCGTGGGGGAGATGGATGGGCTCGTTCGCGCGGTCAACGTCGACGGGGTCCGGAACGCGGGGCAGGCTGCCCTGGACGTTGGCGTGCGGCGGATGATCTATATGTGCTCGGTCCATGCGTTCCAGCAGGAGCCCCACAACCAGCCACTCGATGAGAGCCGGGCGCGGGTTGACTCCACGGGTCTGGCCTACGACTACAGCAAGGCATCCGGGGAGGCCGCGGTGCGCGAGCTCGTCCAACAAGGGCTCGATGCGGTGATTCTGCATCCCTCTGGGTGCATCGGACCCTACGACTTTGCCCCATCACGGATGGGGCAGGTGTGGCTGGACCTCTACGAGCGGCGACTCCGCCTCCTCATCGATGGCGGCTTCGACTGGGTCGACACCCGGGACGTAGCGCGCGCCGCGATCAGGGCCGCCGAGCAGGGGCGCACCAACGAAAGCTACATCCTGTCGGGCCACTACCGGACGATCGCGGACCTGAGTCAGCTGGCCAGCCGGTTCACCCACGTGCCCCCGCCACGCCTGGTGGCTCCAGCGTGGCTCGCAAGCGCGGGGGCCCCGGTCATGGAGGCGTGGGCCAGGGTGACCAAGAGTGAGCCGCTGTTTACTCGCGAATCCGTGGCGGCACTCCAGTGCAATCGGAAAATCGTGCGCACCAAAGCCTTCGAGGAGCTGGGACACGATCCACGACCCACGGACGAATCCGTCCGCGACGCGTTTTCGTGGTTCGCGGCGCAGGGAAAGCTCCGCGTGGTCCGCAAGGGGGGCACGGATGTCCACCACCGTGTGCCATTCACATAGCGATCATGAACTGCGGGAGGCGTTCAACCTTGGTGTGACATTCCGGACGCCACGGACCCGGACGAACGTTGATGGACGCCCCGCCTCGAGCTTCGGATCTGAGGGTCGGGGGTTCGAGTCCCTCCGGGCGCGCCACTATCCATGCCCCATGCGCGATCGTCGCTATGCACGACGCCCGACGCGGACCGTCGAGCATTTTTCCTGTAAGCATCGAGCCACCGGATCCCGCGGGTCGAGGCTCTGCAGCGCGTGGCGGCCCCAGCCGGTCTTCAACGTCGTGCCCGACTCCGAGAACCGGCTCGACAGGGACACCAACAACGCTTGTGAGATCATGATCATCGTCACCGACCTCGGCGGCCCAACCCGGCTCACTTCACGTCCAACACCCCTGAGCGACACCGAAATCGGCTCGCAGCGCGATTACACACCGGATATCCCCGGCCTGTGCACCGCGCTCGGGGGCTTCTCCACCGCTTTCCGATCCCCCAACCTCGACAGAACACAGCCGTCCCCGTCCTTCGCGAGAGAGGCCGCCTGTGCGCGCTCCCACCTCGCGCGGCTGGGACCAGGGCGTCCATCCACGCCTTATCTCACCCATTCGCACTGTCGCGCGAGTCTCGGCGTTTGCCAGCCTTGATACATTTCTTACGACTTGAGCGGCGAGGGCAACCTCAATGCCGAAGTTTCGAGGCGAGCAAGCGGTCTAGGTGCGGAGCGTGGCACACGTTCCAAACCGGACGGAAGCAGCCGTCGCAACGGCACCGGCCTCGGCCGGGATAGTGCCAAGCGATGGCCGCCAGGTCCGGACCGTCCCAGCCCTCGGGGTCCGCGAGGACCGAAAACGCTGGGGATCTCCTAGAGGGCTTGGGCATCGGAAGCGGAGTTCCGGTGTCGCATCGTCTGTCCGGTGTCTCGTCCGGCTGGCCCCTCCGTTTCGACGCGGATGTTGTGTCCGTCCCCGACGAAACGCAGGGACACCGGGGCTTCGATTTACGAACCGGCGGACCGAGAGCTTCGGCCGAAGCTCCCCGGCCTTGCCGGTTCGTCGCATTTAACCCAGTTCCCGTCATCCCGACGATTGCTGCGGTGGGCGCCCTGGTGATACGGTTCCCTCTCGAACGCGCCAGTTGGAGGCGCTCGTTGGACGCGGCCATCGCGCCCGCGTTCCCGCACAGGAGGCCGGTTTGCTCCTCGTCACGCGCAAGGACAACGAAGACGGCGAAGGCCTGCTTCGCCGCTTTAACAAAATGGTCCAGCGAGACGGCATCTTGCAGGAAGCCCGACGTCGGCGCTCCTTCATCTCCAACCGTGAGAAACAGCGCCAAGCGGAACGCCGCGCGGCCCGCCGCCGCCGCCGCCAGGCGATGAAACTCACCCGCCGCCGCTAACCCGCCGCCGCACACGATCCCAGCTGCTCGATGTCGGGGCGTCCTGGATCCCAGGACCCGTCGACAACCGCGCGCCTCGCGAGCGTGTTCTCGTGGGCCGGCGTCAGGCCAAAATCGACCCCCGGGCCGGGCCAAACAGCACGCGTAGCCGCCCGTCGATCAGCTCGCAGGCCACATCGAACGCGCCGAACACGCTGGGATCCATCCCCTTCAGCGCGATCGCGACGTTCTCCTCCTCCAGCGACGAAAAGATGCCCACGAACGCCACCAGCCTCAGATCGACGTCCAGCGCCGGGAACCGCTCCTGCACCTGACGCACACCGCGTCGCAGCCGGCGGCGCACGGCACGACCGTCGCTGGGCCACTCCTGTGGCGAGGCCGCCAAGACCATGGGCCCGGGCAAGTCCGGTACCCGCTGCACCACCCACGTGTCCTCAGCGTCGATCTCCGCGGTCTGGCCCACCGTGCGCAGCCCGTTGGCCACCAGCACGATCAGGTCGATCATCTGTGTGGTGGCCTCGGGGTCATCGGGCAGGCGGTGAATCGCGGCGGCGTCGAGCCGGTACTGCCCCAACACCTGATTCGTGAAGCGAGCCCAGTGTGGTTGCAGCCCGCCGATGGCGTTCAGATACGATCCCTCGTCCCCCACCCGACGCACCCCCAGCTTGACGGGGAATGCGACCTCTCCTCGCTGCCACGGCTCCAACGCGCCCACCGCCTCCGCGATCCGCCCCGTTAAATGGTCCCCGGCATCATCGCCCACCTCCGCCAGCGGTGGCGTCCACACGATGCAGGGCTCCACGCCGAACGCGGCCAGCCGCTCCTCCCATTGCGCCTTGTACCGCAGCGTCGCGGGGTCCGCGTTCGCGTCGTAGAGCGGGATCACCGCCAGCGCCGCGGATTGCCCGCCGACATCCAGTTCGACGATCGGAAGCCCCTCCTCAATCGACACGCTCGTGCCGATCGAGACGGGGCGGTCGTGCTCCTCACGCATCCACCGGGCCATGAGCGCCGCGCCACTCTGCGCGACCTGTTCCAACGGGCTCGCCATGTCGTCTTACCTCGCGGGCGTCAACGTATCAATCCGCGCGGCCCGGCGCTGTCTGTCGGTTACCCGTCCGGCGCTTTCGCCTCGATCGGCAAGGTAATCACGAACTCCGTGCCCTCCGCGGGCGTGCTTCGCGCGTCGATCTCACCGCCGTGCGCGCGCACGATCTCCCGCGCGATCGCCAGCCCCAGCCCGGTCCCACGACGCTGCGCCGTGCTGGAGCCGCGGTAGAAGCGCTCGAAGAGGTGCGCCAACTCCTCCGGCGGGATCCCCTCGCCCGTATCCCCCACGACCAGCCGCACTGCTTGCCCGTCCGCGCTGATCGACCCGCTCAGGACGATCCCGCCCTCCGCCGTGTGTCGCACAGCGTTGTCAACCAGGTTGCCCAGCACCTGCACCAGTCGGTCGAAGTCCAGCCTGAGCGTCGGCAGGGCGTCGTCCGCCTCCACCCGCAGCGCGATCCCCTTCTCCTCGGCCCGCTGCGAGAAGACATCCGCCACGTGCGTCAGCAGCTCCCCAGGGTCCACCGGCTCACGCTGCAAGCGGAACTCGCCCGCCTCCATCCGCGACAGGTCCAGCAGATCCTCCACCAGCCGCAGCATGCGCAGCGCCTCGGTGTCGATCACCTCCACCGAGTGGGCGCGCTGATCCGCATCCTGCACGGTGCCGTCCGTCAGCGCCTGGGTGAACCCCCGGATCGATGTCAGCGGCGTCCGCAGCTCATGGCTGATGTCGGCCATGAAGTCCTGCAGCGTGCGTTCGTTCTCCTCCACCTGCGAAGTCATGCGGTTGAAGGCGCTCGCCAATTGCCGCGTCTCTCGCGGCCCCGATTCCGGTACTCGCGTGTCATAACGGCCCCGTCCCACCTCTTGCGCGGCCAGGGTCAAGCGTCGCAGCGGGTTGTAAACCGACCGCGTGATCACCAGCCCCACGACCAGTGCCGCCGCCAGGCCCGCCAACCCGCTGATCAACAGGCGGGGTACCAGATCGCTGACGATCTCGCCCGTGCTGTCATCGGGCAGTGCGACCGCGATGAACGCCGGTCGTCCGAAGCGATCCACCGGGACCAGCCGCGCCAGGAAGGGCAGAGTGACCCCCGCCGCGTTGACTTCGCCCGCGATCCATTGGTTGGGACGATTGCGGACCGCAGTGAGATCGATCGGAAGCTGAAGCTCGTCGAATTCGGCGGCCGGCGAGAGGTCCTGCACCACCGTCCCGTCCGCATCAAGCACGAACAGCAGCGTCCCCGTCTCCTCGCTCTGGCGCTCCAGGTAGAGCGCAACCTCAGCCAGGCTGACCCTGCGCTGCGTGAACTGTTCCAGGCCGAACCGCACCTGATCCGCCTGCTGACGCAACGTATTGTCGACTAGCTCCTGGCGGTAGCCGCCCAGCAGCGAGAAGAACACGATCCCCGCCACCACGATCGTCAGCACGATCGCCAGGAAGAGACCGCTGTAGATCCGAAAGCCGAGGCTGCCGAAGTTCCCCACCGCCCGCCGCCCTCAGGGCAACTCGCGACGCTGCGTCCGCCGCCTCACGATGCCGTATCGACCAGCTTGTAGCCGACGCCCCGCACGGTCTGGATCTGCACCGCGCTGTCGCCCAGCTTGCGGCGCACCTGGTTCACATGCACATCGACCGTGCGCGTCTCGCCGAAGTAGTCGTAGCCCCAGACCTGCTCCAGTAACTGCTCCCGGCTCAGCACGATCCCCTCGTGCTCGGCCAGCGCCCGCAGCAGCTCGAACTCCTTGTTGCGCAGCGTCACGGATTCGCCGTCCACCACCACCTCGCGTCGCTGCCAATCGACGGTCAGCCCCCCCACGCTGACCGATCCGCGCTCGCGCGTATTGCCCCCTTCCGCGCGACGCAGGATCGCCTTCACGCGCGCCGTCAGCTCACGCGGATTGAACGGCTTGCCCATGTAGTCGTCGGCACCCAACTCCAACCCCACAATGCGGTCGATGTCGTCCGACCGCGCCGTCAGCATCAGCACCGGCACATCCGACTCCCGGCGCAGCGCACGGCAGACGTCCAGCCCGTCCATTCGCGGCATCATCACGTCCAGCACCACCAGATCGGGCTTCTTCAACCGCGCCGCCTCCAAGCCCTCCTCGCCGTCCACTGCCGTGATCACCGCAAAGCCCTCCTTCTGGAGGTACATCGTGGCCAGGTCGCGGATGTTCTCTTCGTCATCGACGACGAGGATCGTCTTCACAGTCGCTCCCATCGGACCGAACCAGGCTGTGCTCAGCCCCGCTGCCTCTCATTGTACGTCGCCATGACGCTCACGATTCAGACTCGCACCTCCGCTGGACGGACACGGTCCCCGCTGAGGAAGCGCAGCCACCATCAAGCATCGCTCCGGCAGGTGAGGGGGCCATCAGCGCAACGTACGAAGGTTGTAAACGGTCTAGTCGGTCGGCGGGACGGCGTCCAGGATCTCGACGACGCCTTTCGTCCCATCCACCCGCAGCCGCTGCCCATTCTTGATCGTGCGGGTCGCGTTGCGCACGTTGACGACGGCGGGGATACCGAATTCCCGCGCCACGATCGCCCCGTGCGAAAGCCGCCCCCCGATGTCGATCACCACTGCCGCGGCCAGCGGGAAGATCGGCGTCCAGCCGGGGTCGGTGAACTCCGCCACCAGCACCTGCCCCGCGGTAATGCGGTTGCCTTCCTCCGCGCTCGTCGCCACGTGCGCCAGCCCCTCGGCCACGCCCGGCGACGCCGCCACCCCCGTCATCCGCGACGGCGCCTCATCCGCGGGCTCCCCCTGCAGGACTTCCCCCGAGCCGCGTAGCGACTCGCCCAGCACCGGCGGCGGCGAGAGCTCGGCCCAGATCGCGTACTGCATCCGCCGCCGCTGCACACGGCTACGCATGCGGCCGGCCAACACGGCGTCGTCACGCTGCTCGATCACCTGTGTCAGTTCGGTCTCGAAGAGGAAGA
>JAPUIR010000104.1 GCA_027296805.1 Chloroflexota bacterium
ACGGCTGGACGTCCGCGAAGGACGTGATCCTGCGCGTCGCCGAGGAGTTGACGGTGAAGGGCGGCACCGGGGCCATCGTCGAGTACTTCGGGCCGGGCCTGCGATCGATGAGCCTGACGGGACGAGCGACGGTGACCAATATGGGAGCCGAGATCGGCGCGACGACGTCGCTGTTCCAGTACGACGAGCGCACAGCACGCTACCTACGCGCCACGGACCGCGGCGACATCGCGGATCTGGCGGAGGCGCACGCGGCGGATCTGCGGCAGGACCCGGAGGTCGAAGCGCAGCGTGCGGCAATCTTCGATGAGCTGATTGAGATCGATCTGAGTGAGCTCGAGCCCGGTTTTGTGGGACCGCACACGCCCGACCTACGCCACACGGTGGGGCAGATCGGCCCCTGGATGGAGGAGCAGGGTTTCCCTCTCCAAATCAAGGACGCCCTGATCGGATCGTGCACCAACAGCTCCTACGAGGATCTGAGCCGCGCCGCCAGCATCGCGAAACAGGCGGCAGACGCGGGCCTGGCCGTGCGCTCTCCGCTCCTGGTCAGCCCCGGCTCCGAACAGATCCGCGCCACGACGGAGCGCGACGGACAGCTCACGATGTTCAAACAGATCGGTGCGACGGTCCTGGCGAATGCGTGCGGACCGTGCATCGGGCAGTGGCAGCGGGAGGATGTGGAGGCGGGCGAGACGAACACAATCCTGACCTCGTTCAATCGCAACTTCCCGGCACGGAATGATGGCAATCCCGACACCCTGGCCTTCATCGCCAGCCCAGAGCTGGTCGTGGCGATGGCGTTCGCGGGCGTGATGGATTTCGATCCGCGGACCGATGCGCTCACGCAGAACGGCAACGAGTTCCGCTTCCAACCGCCGCAAGGGGACGAACTCCCGGAAGCCGGGTTCGACGAAGGCGAGTCGGGCTTCATCCCGCCGCCGGACGACGGTCGCAACGTGGAGGTAGAGGTCGCGGCGGACAGCGAGCGGCTGGAGCGCCTGATCCCGTTCGAGCCGTGGGACGGCGGGGACTTGGAAGGGGCCGCGATCCTGCTCAAGGCCCAGGGTAAGACGACGACGGACCATGTTTCGCCGGCCGGGGTCTGGCTGCGCTTCCGGGGTCATCTGGACAACATCTCGAACAATATGTACATCGGCGCCACGAACGCGTTCAGCAACAAGACGGGCACCGCGGTGAACACCCTGTCCGATGCCGAAGGGGAAGTGGCGGGCGTGCCGGACGTGGCTCGCGCCTATAAGGCGGCGGGGGTGCCCTGGGTCGTGATCGGCGATGACAACTACGGCGAAGGGTCGAGCCGGGAGCACGCGGCGATGGAGCCGCGGCATCTGGGCGGACGCGCGATCGTGGCGCGCTCCTTCGCGCGCATCGCCGAGACGAATCTGAAGAAGCAGGGCATGCTGGCGCTGACGTTCGCGGACCCGGCCGACTATGCGAAGTTCGGTCCCCACGATCGCGTGGCGATTCGGGGGCTGGCCGAGATGGCGCCGGGGCAACCGCTGACACTGGAGCTCTCGCACCCAGACGGCTCCGTTGAGAAACTCGTACTGAACCATTCGTACACGACCAACCAGATCGCGTGGTTCCGCGCCGGCAGCGCGCTCAACATGATCGCGGCGGCGCAGTCGTAGAGGCGGTATCGAGCAAACACGTCGCGTTTTCGAGCGCCACGTTCAATCAAGCGGCCGGGGCCTGGCATCCGGCGGCAGCAGCAGAGCGCGCGTCGCAGAACGGATGCGCAGCACAGGAGGAGCGAATTGCGTAAGAAGGTCACCGTCATTGGAGCGGGAAACGTGGGCGCGACGACGGCCCAGCGGATCGCGGAGCGTGGGTACGCGGACGTGGTCCTGGTGGACATCATCAAGGGGATGCCGCAGGGCAAGGCGCTCGATCTGTCCGAGGCGAGCCCGGTTCTGGGAGTCGACACACAGATCACGGGGAGCAACTCCTACGCGGCGACGCGGAACTCCGACATCGTGGTGATCACGTCCGGCATCGCGCGACGCCCCGGGATGAGCCGGGACGATTTGCTAGCGACGAACATGGCGATCGTGGAGGACGTCACGACGAAGGTCGTGCAACGATCGCCGAAGGCCGTGCTGATCGTGGTCAGCAATCCCCTGGACGCGATGTGCCACGTGGCGCTGACGGCATCCGGCTTTCCGGCCAAGCGGGTCGTGGGCATGGCGGGCATCCTGGACACGGCACGCTACCGCTCCTTCATCGCGGAAGCGGTGGACGTGAGCGTGGAGGACATCAACGCGTACGTCTTGGGTGGCCACGGCGACACGATGGTGCCGCTGGCGTCGTACACGACGGTGGCCGGGATTCCGATCGGAGAGCTCCTGCCCAAGAAGGAGATCGACGCGATCATCGACCGTGCACGCAACGGCGGCGCGGAGATCGTGGGCCTGCTCAAAACGGGCAGCGCGTTCTACGCGCCTTCGGCCGCGGTCGCGGAGATGGTGGACTCTATCCTGCTGGACAAGAAGCGGATTCTGCCCTGCGCGGCGTATCTCAGCGGCCAGTACGGCATCAAGAACGTGTACGTGGGGGTGCCGGTGAAACTGGGTGCCGGGGGGATCGAACAGGTGATGGAGATCAAACTCGCCGCGGACGAGAAGCGTGCGCTGCGTCGCTCGGCGAAGGCGGTGGAAGGGCTGGTCAAGGACATGGTGCGGCTCAGGCGCGAGGCGAAGAGCTAGCCGGTCGGGCGCCAGCGGTCGGACGCCTGCCGGTCGGGCAAGGTCTAGAGAGCAAAGACAATGGCGGACGTACGGATCGAATCGGACACGATGGGCCAGATCGAGGTTCCGGCCGACCGCTATTGGGGGGCACAGACCCAGCGCTCGCTGCAGAACTTCAAGATCGGCACGGAGCGCATGCCACGGTCGCTCATCCGTGCGCTGGGGATCGTGAAGCACGCATCGGCTTCCGCGAACGAGGCGTTGGGCAAGCTCGACGCGGAGCGCGCCGACGCGATCCGGCAGGCGGCGCAGCAGGTGATCGATGGCGAGCTGGACGACCACTTCCCCTTGGTGGTCTGGCAGACGGGGTCCGGCACCCAAAGCAACATGAACACGAACGAGGTGATCTCGAACCGGGCGATCGAG
>JAPUIR010000105.1 GCA_027296805.1 Chloroflexota bacterium
GCCCGCATGGCGTGATCGTCGGCCCCGACGGCGCCGCTTGGGTGACGGATGGCGGGCTCAACGCGATCGTGCGCGTGGACCCGATGACGTCGCGCCTGGACGTCTATCCGCTACCTGCCGATCGCTCCAACGCCAACCTCAACACCGCCGCCTTCGCGGGCGACGGGCGGCTGTGGTTCACCGGTCAAAACGGCATCCTCGGCCGCTTGAACCCCGCGACCGGCGCGATGGACGTCTTCGACGCGCCTGGTGGCCGCGGACCCTACGGGATCGCGGCGACGCCGGACGGCGTCGTGTATTTCGCCTCCCTCGCCGGCAGCTACGTGGGCCGCATCGACTCCGAGAGCGGGGCCGTCGTGGAGCTCACGCCGCCGACGCTGGGGCAGGGCGCGCGCCGCGTCTGGTCTGACTCCGCGGGCCGGATCTGGGTGAGCGAATGGAACGCCGGCCAGTTGGCCCGCTACGACCCCGCGACCAGCCGCTGGAGCGAGTGGTCTCTCCCCGGCCCTGCGCCCCAGGCCTATGCCGTCTTCGTCGACGACACCGACATCGTCTGGGTCAGCGACTTCGGCGGTAACGCCATCCATCGCTTCGACCCGGCCTCCGAGTCGTTCACGACCTTCTCTCTGCCCAGCCAAGCGGGCAACGTCCGTCAGATCCTGGGCCGCCCAGGCGAAGTTTGGGCCCCCGAGTCGGCGGCCGATCAGTTGATCGTCATCCGGCGTGCAGTGAGCTGAGGGGGCGCTCCCCCGGCGCGCGCCGATCTCGCTCGAAGACGACGGCCCTAGGGTCCCGCGGCCGCGCGAAACACCTGGAACGCCGGTTCGTCGAAGAGGACGAAGTAGGCCGTCGCGACGGCATCACGACGGTCGGCATGGTCTCGCACCACATCGATCATGATCGCGGCGCACTCGTGCACCGAGAAGCCGCCGACACCCGTCCCCAACGCGGGAAACGCGATCGACTGCAACTTACGCTCCTCGGCTAGGGTCAGGGCGGCGTCCGTCGACTTCCGGATCGACTCGGCGTCCGGCCGCAGATCCTGGCCCATCGCGGCCGCGTGGATCACGTGGCTCGCGATGAGGGAGCCCCCTCCCGTGATCACCGCTTCCCCTACGCGGATAGGCCCCTGCCGGATCGCGTCGTCTTCGATCTCCCGTCCGCCCTTGCGCACGATCGCGCCCGCCACCCCGGCTCCCATCCAGAGTTCGTTGTTGGCCGCGTTCACGATCGCGTCCGCGTCCTGGTCCGTGATGTCCCCCTGGACGATTTCGATCTGCGTGGGCACGACTACTTGATCGCCAGCGCGTTGGGGGGGCTGCCGGTGCCCCCCTGCACGTTGAGAGGGGCGCCTACGAAAAGGAACTCGTAGATCCCGTCCGCCGCACAGTCGGCCGCCAGAGGCGAAAGCTGGAACATCTCCCCGATCGCCATCCCAAAGCGCCCGATGATCCAATGGTGCAGGAAGCCGTCGGGCTCCAGGAAGTTCGGCGGCGGCCAGACTTCGAGCGCGGGGTTGTCGCTGCAGATCGCCGACGGGTGGTGATCCCAGAGGTACTCCGCCATCTCCTCGGCGCACTCCAGCCCCGGCGTCTTCAGGTTCTGGATCGCTGAAATGTGCTGACGCAGCCCTGGCGCCTGCTGCTCGTACCAGTCGATCCAACCGGTGTTGATCAGGAGCACGTCGCCGGGCTCCAGCTCCACGCCCTGCGCCTCTCGCGTCGCCTCCAGGTCCGCGACCGTGATCGCATCACTCTCCGCGCAGTCCAGCGGCCGCCCCTCAGCCTCCCGCCAGCGCGCCACGTCCAGCAGAACCCCCCGGCCCGCGATCCCGCGCCGCGCCCAATGGTCGATGCCCAGGCGCGTCTTGTCGCCGCTCTCACGCAGCTCCGCCGCGGTCACTCCGCCCCAGAATCCGTGCTCGAAGTCGCCCACGTGGGTCAGCGCGTCCCATTGGCTGGAGGCTTGGGTGTAGAAGTTGTCCAGCACATCGTCGCCGTGGTTGCCGACGGGGATCTCGCGGTACACCGTATGGCGAAGGCGGCCTCGCCCAAAGAGCGGCGGGTTGGGTTTCTCCTGTTCCCAGTTCATCGCGAACACGGCGCCCTTCCGCACCAATCGCGCTGCCGCCGTCACGCGCTCCGGCGTCTGCAGATTGAACATGCCCACGTTGTCGTCGTCGCCGAACAGCCCCCAGGCCGTCTTGGCTGGGTTGCCGGGCTTGTAGGGGAGGTCCCGGTAGCGAGGAAGGTCGTTTGGTACGTTGGTCATGGATTGCCCACTCTGTGTCGTTCGAGGTGCGCGCATTCTTTGCGGCCAGGACGAGCCTGTCAACGGCGGCACCGGCGCTAGCCAGAGGCGCTCGTATACTCGATGGCAGCGCCCCCCTTCCCCGGGGCATCCTCGCGCGTCGCTGGAGGTCCACCATTCCGCAAGTCGGGCGTCCCCTGCGCGATACAGGGTCCGTGCTGCGCGGGCGCAAGAAGATCTACTACGGCTGGTGGATGCTGGCGGGATCCGTCCTCGCGATGGCGGTCGGCAGCGGTGTCTCCTTCTGGTCCTTCGGCCTGTACATCGGACCGTTGGAAGACGAGTTCGACTGGTCGCGCGCGGCCATCTCCGGCGGCTTCTCGATCTCGCTCCTGCTCAGTGGCCTGATCGCGCCCTTCGTCGGCCGCTGGATCGACCGCTACGGTCCGCGCCGCGTACTGCTGATCGGCGCGCTCCTGACGGCCCTGAGCTATCTCCTACTAGCGATCACGACGGAGCTCTGGCACTGGTATCTCTTCCAGTCGATCAACGCCGTCTTCCGCCAAATGATGTTCTTCATGCCCTTCCAGGCCCTGGTCTCGCGCTGGTTCGACCGTAAGCGGGGGCTGGCCGTGGGCATCCTCGCGACGGGCTTCTCGTTGGGTGGCTTCGTCGTCGTGCCCCTCATGCGGCTCACCATCGACGCCGTCGGCTGGGAGGGCTCCTTCGTGGTGGCGGGCATCGCTATCACCGCCGTCTTCCTGCCCTTGGGTTGGTTTCTGATCCGCGACCACCCCGCCGACGTGGGCACCGACGTGGACGGCGATCCCATCCTCCGCGGCCAGCAGGCGCCTCGCACCTTCACCGGGATCACCGTCTCGGCCGCCATCCGCATGCCCCTCTTCTGGTTGATTGCGTTCGCCCTCATGGCGTTCTTCTACGGGATGTTCGGCTGGATGATTCACGCCGTGCCCTACTACGAATCGGTCGGGATCTCGACAGGGGGTGCGGCCGCCCTGGTCTCCGTCGCGGCGGGAGGCGGGATCTTCTCCCGCCTCGCCTTCGGCTTTCTCGCCGACCGCATCTCCAGCATCGAGGCGGCCTCCGTCGTGCTCGCGCTGTTCCTCTGCGGCGCGATGCTGACGCTGCTGATCTCTGGCGCATCGACGGTGGGGATCGTGATCTTCGTCGCGCTCTTCATCGTCGGCTCCGGCGGTGGCCCCATGATCGAGCCGCTCCTCCTCACCCGCGCGTTCGGGGTGGCGCACTTCGCGAGTCTGTTGGGCGTGATCGCTGTCGTCGAGACCACCGGCCAAATCGTGAGCCCCACCGCGGCGGGCGCCATCTTCGACGCCACCAACTCCTACGACTGGGCGCTCGTCATGTTCGCGATCGCGCTGGTGGTGTCGATGACCCTCTTCTGGCTCGCCTCGCGCCTGCCCCGGCCGGTGATCCCAGGCGGGGATCTCCCCGCGCGGCCGGCGCAACCGCGCCACGCGCGGACGCGGCTGGCCCCCGCTACGGAGGTGCTGGCAGAGTCGGAGCCCGTGACGGGGCCGTAGCTCGGGCTAGATCACCGTGAGCGGCGTGTACTCGCCAAACTGCTTCCGCAGGACGCCGCAGATCTCGCCGACCGTGGCATAGCGCTTAACCGCGTCGATTAGGGGCTCCATCAGGTTTTGCTCGCCGGCGGCGGCATCCCCCAGCTTCGCTAGAGCGTCCTGCGCCTGCTGATCGTCGCGCCGCGAGCGGAACTCTGCCAGGCGGCTGCGTTGCCCCTCCGCCAGCGCCGGGTCCACCCGGAAGACCGGCGTCGCTCCCTCCTCGTTGCCCTCCTGAAACGCGTTGACGCCGACCACGATGCGCTCGCCGGAGTCGACTTCGCGTTGGTGACGGGCCGCCGCCTCCGCGATCTCGGTCTGCATATAGCCTGCTTCGATCGCGCTGACCGCGCCCCCCAGATCCTCCACCCGCCGCATGATCGCGAGCGCCTCCGCCTCCAGGCGGTCCGTCAGCGCCTCCACGAAGTAAGAGCCCGCCAGGGGGTCGATCGTGTCGGCGGCGCCGGTCTCGTGCGCGATGATCTGTTGGGTGCGCAGCGCGGTGCGCTGGGCCGCGTCCGTGGGCAGCGCGAGGGCCTCGTCGTAGCAGGAGAGCGCCATGCTCTGCACGCCGCCTAGCACCGCGGCGAGGGCCTGCACCGCCGTGCGCGCGATGTTGTTCTCGGGCTGCTGCGCCGTCAGCGTGCTGCCCCCCGTCTGGGTGTGGGTACGCAGCATCCAGGAGCGGGGGTTCGTCGCGCCGAAGCGCTCGCGCATGATCCGCGCCCACATCCGCCGCAATGCGCGGAATTTGGCGACCTCCTCGAAGAAGTCGTTGTGGGTGTTGAAGATCCAGGAGATGTTGCCTGCGAAGTCGTCGACCTCCAGGCCTCGCGCCAGCGCCGAGTCCACGTAGGCGATCGCGTTCGACAGCGTCAGCCCCATCTCCTGCGCGGCCGTGCTGCCCGCGTCGCGGATGTGATAGCCGGAGACCGAGATCGCGTTGAAGCGCGGCACCTCGCGCGCGCAGAACTCCATCACATCCGTCGCTAGCCGCAGCGACGGCCCCGGCGGGAAGATGTAGGTCCCGCGCGCCACGTACTCCTTGAGCACGTCGTTTTGGACTGTGCCGCGCAGCTCTGTGCGAGCCACGCCCTGTGCCTCGCCGATCGCGACGTACATCGCCAGCAGGACCGACGCCGGCGCGTTGATCGTCATCGACGTGCTGATCTGATCGAGCGGGATCTCCTCGAACACCGTCTCGAAGTCGGCCAGCGAGTCGATCGCGACGCCGACCTGGCCCACCTCGTCGCGAGCGAGCGGGTCGTCGCTGTCGTAGCCGAGCTGGGTCGGCAGATCGAACGCCACGCTCAGGCCGGTCTGGCCCATCTCCAACAATGCGCGGAACTTGCGATTGGTCTCAAGCGCCGTGCCGAAACCGGCGTACTGGCGCATCGTCCAGAGCCGACCGCGGTACATCGTCGGCTGGACGCCGCGCGTGAAAGGGTACTGGCCGGGGAACCCGATGCTGCTCAGGTAGTCGTCGTCGATCTCGCCGTCAGGGGCGTAGAGCGGGTCCACCTCAACGCTCGACGTCGTGAAGCTTTCCCGTCGCTCGCCGCTCTTGGCGACGGCGGGGTCATAGCTCGTGGCGCGCCAGCTGTCGCTGCTGCGGATTTTGTCGTCAGAGGTTGGCATCGCCCCTCCTGTCGCTCCCATCATGCTGGCTTGGGGAAAGGGGGGCAATGACGGCGGCGGAACGCCTAAAAGATACCCAACTCGAACTTGGCCTCGTCCGACGCCATCTCGCGCGGATCCCAGGGCGGGCTGAAGACGAGCTCCGTCTCCACCTCGCCGATGCCCTCCATACTGCGAACCGCCTCCTGGATTTGGGCCTGGATCATGGGGCCCACCGGGCAGGCGGGGGTGGTCAGCGTGAACACGACGCGGAAGCCGTCGTCCGACTCCAGCTCGTCGATTCCGTAGATCAGCCCCAGGTCCACGATGTTGATCCCGATCTCAGGGTCGAAGACCGTCTTCAGGGTCTCGCGGACATCATCGGCGGTGAATGGCATGGCGGGCTCCGTTCGGGTGCGAGATCAATTCGTCGAGGCGATGCGGACCGGGATGTCGGAATCGGACGTGGCTTGCTCGCCGCGGGCCTCGGCCAATGCGATGTCGAGCACCTTCCAGGCCAGCAGCGCGCACTTGATCCGGACGGGGAACTTGGCCACCCCGCTCAGTGCTTCCAGATCTCCGATCTCGACAGCGTCCACGTCGAAACCCTCGTGCGTGAGCATCTCCTGGACTTGCTGAGAGAGCGTATCGACGTCGGCCACGGTTCGCTGCTCCGCCTCCTCCGTCATCATCGAGGCCGAGGCCTGGCTGATCGAGCAGCCCAACCCGCCAAACGCGATTCCGGCGACCTTGCCGTCCTCGACACGCAGTTCCACCCGGATCTCATCGCCGCAGGACGGGTTCAACCCCTCCGCGGCCACCGTCGCGTCCGCCAGCGGCTCCTTGTGCCGGGGGCGGCGGTAGTGGTCCAGGATCAGGTCCCGGTAGAGATCGTCGAACTGAACCGGGTTCTGGGCTTCCAGACTCATGCCTTAACTGCCCTCATGCCCGAAGACGGCGGCCGCTTCCCGCAGCGCCGCGACCAGAGAGTCGATCTCGTCCTTGCGGTTGTAGATGTAGAACGAGGCGCGCGCGGTGGCCGGCGTCTCCAAGCGTCGATGCAGGGGCTGTGCGCAGTGATGCCCTGCCCGGATCGCGATGCCGTACTTGTCGACGATGGTGCTGATGTCGTGCGGGTGGATGTCGAGGTAGTTGAAGGCGCAAACGGCGCCGTGCTCGGCCGGGTCGCTGGGGCCGTAGATCTGGATCCCCTCCAGCCCGCCGATCTGATCCATCGCGTAGCCGATCAGGTCCCGCGAGTGCTCCTGGACGTTGCGCATCCCCAGCAAGCTCAGATAGGTCAGTGCCGGTCCGAACGCGATCACGGCATCGATGTTGGGCGTGCCCGCCTCGAACTTGTGCGGCAGCGCCGCCCAGCTCGACTCTTCGCGCGTCACGACGCTGATCATCTCACCGCCGCCCAGGAACGGATCGAGATCTTCCAGCAGCTCCTCCCGTCCCCAGAGCACCCCGACCCCCGTGGGCCCGAGCATCTTGTGGGCGGAGAAGGCGATGTAGTCGGCGCCCAGCGTTGAGACGTCCATAGGCATATGCGGCACGCTTTGCGCCGCGTCCACGATCATCGTCGCGCCCACGGAGCGTGCCATCTCGGCCAGCTCCGACACAGGGTTGATCGTGCCCAACACGTTCGACATATGCACCACGGACACGATGCGGGTGCGAGGGCCCATCAGCTCATGCGCCTGATCCATTGAGAGCTTGCCCTCGTCGTCCACGTCCAGGTAGACCAGCCGCGCTCCGCTGCGCTGAGCCAGGAGCTGCCAGGGAACCAGGTTGGAGTGGTGCTCCATCTCCGTCAGGAGGATCTCGTCGCCGGCCTTGAGCCGCGATCCCAGGCTGTAGGCGAGGAGGTTGAGCGACTCGGTTGTGTTGCGGGTGAAGACGATCTCCCTGGCGGAGCCGGCGTGAATGAACGTGGCGACCTGCTGGCGCACGGCTTCGTAGGCGGTGGTCGATTCCTCCGCCAGCGTGTGCAAGCCGCGATGGATGTTGGCGTTCATCGTCGTGTAGTAGTGCGAGAGCGCGTCGATTACCGACTGCGGCTTCTGCGTCGTGGCCGCGTTATCGAGGTAGATCAACGGACGATCGTTGATCTCCCGTTTCAGGATCGGGAAATCGGGACGGATCTTGTCCGTATCGAGGCGCGTCAGTTGCTGGACCATCCTGCTGCCTCCCTCTGTGCGTACGTGTCGTCGCTGTGCCTTCGCATCGCTCTCTATTCGCCTCCGCCGCCCGCCGAGTTGAGCGCGACCTGGATCTCCCCGTCCTCGACGCGGACCTCGTAAGCCTGCACCGGAAGGACGGCGGGTAGCGTCTTGGGCGCGCCCGACCGCACATCGAAAAGGGCGCCGTGCCGCGGGCACTCGATGCGGTCAGCGACCAGTTCGCCCTCGCCTAGTGGACCGTCGTCATGCGAGCAGCGATTCTCGATCGCGAACACGCCCTCTCCGGCCACGTGGCAGACCGCCAGGCTGACGCCGTCGACCTCGACCACGCGCGCCGAGCCCTCGGGCACGTCGCTGAGTGGAGCCACGGTGACGAACTCGCTCATCTCCGCCTCACAACTTGCGTTCCACGAACTTTTCGATCAGATCGCGCGTGTGCGCATCGGGCAGGCGGTCGATCAAGGTCGTCAGGAAGCCATGCACGACCATCCCCTCCGCGCTCTCCGGGTCGATGCCGCGCGATTCGAGGTAAAACAGCTGCTCGGGATCCAGCGCACCGACAGCGGCTGCGTGAGCGCACTTGACGTCGTCCGCCTCGATCTCGAGGACAGGGATGGGGTCTGCGCTGGCGCCGTCGGAGAGGAGGAGGTTGCGCATCGTCTGCTCGGCATTGGTGCGCTGGCCGTTGGGCGTGATGTGGATCGACCCGTACTGCACGGCCTCGGAATCGCCGTCGAGCGCGCCCTTGATGATCAGCTCGCTCGACGAACCCGGTTGGTCGTGGACCTGACGGGTGTAGTGCTCGATGTGCTGGCGTCCGTCGCCCACGAAGACGGCGAACAGGTCGGCGTGGCTGCCGTTGGCGCCCACCTCGATCTTGACGCGATCCTTGTGCAAGCGGCCGCCGAAGGCGGCTGAACCGTTTACCAGGCGTGTGCCGTCGCCGAGTCGGGCATGGGTCGTGGTGAAGACATGGACATCGTCGCCCCAGGCGTTGAGTTGGACCAGGTTGAGCTGGCTCCCCCGCCGCGCCACCACTTCGACGCTGCGCTGGGCGAGGCTCGCGCCGTCGCTGGGGTCCGACGCTGTCATCTCGACGACCGTGGCCAAGGCCCCCTCGTCGATCACGATCAGCGTGTGCCCGAACACGCCCGCGTTCGCCGTCGTCTTCCCCATCAGGTGGTAGAGCGTCTCGTCGATCGCGACGTTGGGGGGGACGTAGCAGAACAGCCCCTGGGTCCAGAGCGCGCTGGAGAGCGACGTGAAGCGCCCGCTGCCGGGCTCCGGATCGTCAATCGGGAGAATGCTGTTGAGATGCTCGGCGACCAGTGTTTCGTGTTCGCGCGCGGCCTGCGAGAGCGGCAGCAGGATCACGCCCTTCGCAGCCAACGCCGGCGACAGCTCGAGCCCGGCGAGCCCGGCGTCGACCTGCACGACCGCCCCCGCGGGTGCCTCGGGCAGCAGGCCCTCGAAGCTGGCGGGAGACACTCCGTCGCTCAGCGCCAGCACCCAGTCATCCAGCGGCGTCGCGTCCAGCGGCGTGCGCCGCCAGGGCTCCTCCTGGCCGCTCGGCCAGGCCTTTTGGGCGTAGTGCGCAAGCGCGGCGAGCCGGTGGTCGCGGAGCCAAGTAGGTTCATCGAACCGCTCGGCGATCGCCTCCACGAGTTCCGTGGAGGGTCGTGCGGTCAGTGCTTCCTGCGCGACGGCGGCGTTAGTCACCGAGTCGTTCCTTCGTCTGTGCGTGCCACGTATCCGCTCGTGACGTGTCTCGGCGTGTGGTCTGCCCGGGTCCGCCTGGGGCGCCTAGCCAATGGCGCCTTCCATCTGCAGCTCGATCAGGCGGTTCATCTCCACGGCGTACTCCATGGGCAGTTGCTTGATGATCGGCTCCACGAAGCCGTTCACGATCAGCTTGGTCGCCTCTTCCTCGCTGATGCCGCGTGACATCAGGTAGAAGAGTTGCTCCTCGCCCACCTTGGAGACGGAGGCCTCGTGACCGATGTCGACCTTCTTCGCGTCGATCTCCATGTAGGGGTAGGTGTCGGAGCGGGACTTGTCGTCCAGCATGAGCGCGTCGCAGCGCACCCGGGACTTACAGTTCTCCGCGCCTTCGTAGATCTTGACCAGGCCGCGGTAGGAGCTGCGTCCACCATCGATGGCGAGGCTCTTGCTGTTGATCACGGAGGTTGTGTTGGACGCCACGTGGACCATCTTGGCCCCCGCGTCCTGACGCTGGCCGCGACTGGCCGAAGCGATCGAGAGCACCTCACCGTGGGCGCCCGGCTCCATCAGATAGACCGCCGGGTACTTCATCGTCAGCTTGCTGCCCAGGTTGCCGTCGACCCAGGTCATGACCGAGTCCTCATAGGCGACGGCCCGCTTCGTGACCAGGTTGTAGACGTTGTTGGACCAGTTCTGAATCGTCGTGTAGCGCACCTTGGCGTTCTTCTTGCAGATGATCTCCACCACGGCGCTGTGCAGGGAGTCGCTGGAGTAGACCGGCGCGGTACAGCCCTCCACGTAGTGCACCTCCGCGCCCTCGTCCACGATGATCAGCGTCCGCTCGAACTGCCCCATGTTCTCCGTGTTGATCCGGAAGTACGCCTGCAGCGGCACGTCCACCTTGACGCCCGGTGGCACGTAGATGAACGAGCCCCCCGACCAGACCGCCGTGTTGAGCGCCGCGAACTTGTTGTCGTTGGGCGGGATGATCGTGCCGTAGTACTCGCGGAAGAATTCCTCGTGCTCTTGCAGCGCTTGATCGGTGCTGAGGAAGAGGACGCCCTGCTCCTCCAGATCCTCACGGAGTTTGTGATAGACGACCTCGGAGTCGTACTGCGCTCCCACGCCCGCCAGCAACCCCTGCTTCTCGGCTTCCGGGATCCCCAGCTTGTCGTACGTGTCCTTGATGTACTCCGGCACGTCGTCCCAGGACTGCTCGTCCTTGTCGGAGGCGCGCACGAAGTAGTGGATGTCGTTGAAGTCGATCTCGCTCAGATCCCCGCCCCAGGTCGGGACGGGCCGGCGCTCGAAGTGTTCGAGTCCGCGTAGCCGCATCGCGCGCATCCACTCCGGCTCGCTCTTGAGGTCAGAGATGGTGTTGACGACGTCGGAACTTAGCCCCTTGGGGAATTTGATCAAGGCTTCGGCATCATCGTGGAAGCCGTAGGCGTACTCGCCCTTGACGACGCCGGGCTTTTCAATGGCGGGGTGAGACGTGGATTCGGTGACCATTATGCCGTCGCTCCTTCGGAAACCTTCTGCAACAGTGGATCGTAGCCTTCAGCCTCCAACTGCTCAGCCAGTTCGAAGCCGCCGGATTGCACGATGCGACCGTCCGCTAGGACGTGGACGAAGTCCGGGTGCACATAGTTCAGCAAGCGCTGGTAGTGCGTGATCAGGAGGATGCCGTTCGCGTCGCTGCGGAACTCGTTGATGCCCTCAGCCACGATGCGCAGCGCGTCGATATCGAGGCCGGAGTCGGTCTCGTCCATCACGGCGAACTCCGGTTGCAGCAGGCCGAGTTGGAGGATCTCGGCGCGCTTCTTTTCCCCGCCGGAGAAGCCGTCATTGACGTAACGACGCACGAAGGACTCATCCATCTGCAGCTGTGCCAGCACCCTGTTGAGCTCCTTGCGGTATTCCCGCACCGGAATCTCCTCGCCACGCCGGGCGCTCATGGCGCGACGCAGGAAATTGATCATGGAGACGCCGGGTACGTCGGTGGGGTACTGCATTGCGAGGAAGAGCCCCGACCGCGCCCGCTCGTCCGGTCGTTGGCCCAAGATCGGCTCGCCGTGAAAGCGCACATCGCCGCTGGTCACTGTGTAGCGCGGGTGGCCCAGAATGGTGTTGGCCAGGGTCGATTTGCCGGAGCCGTTCGGGCCCATGATGGCGTGCACCTCGCCTGCCTCGATCGTCAGCGAGAGGCCGCGAACGATCTCGGTATCGCTCACGCTGATGTACAGGTCATCGATCTCGAACAGTGGGGCGCTCATACGCGCGGGCTCACCCTTCCTCGCCGCGGCGAGCGGCACTAGCGGCGCGACCGGCAACAGCCGTCGTCAGGTCCGCCACATCGACGAAATATTCGCAAGCGGCGTCGCCGTGAGCGACGCTGCCCTTCTGCTCGACGGCCGCGCCGAGCAGTTGCTGGATGGCGAGCCGGTCCGACTCACAGACGCAGTCACTCGCGTCGGCTGCGGAGCGGTAGGGGCAGCCGTGGTTGCGTAGCAGGTAGCCCGCTTCGGTCGCCTCCCAGCCGTCAAGGATGCCCTCGCTCCGCAGCACGGCGACTGTCTCGGCGATGCGCTCTTCGGGATCGGCCGAGCGGACCTCGTGGAGGTGCTCAGCGATGAGCTCTGTCGCCAGCCCCTGCGCAACCTCGGCCTCATCGTGGTGGCCCAGCCGGATCTGCTCTAAGAGGCGAGCCGCAAGGGCACCGGAATGGTCGCGCTCCCGACTGACGCCGTCGTTCGTGGCCTGGTAGCGCCGGGATGGCCGTCCCACTGGGCGGCGGATCTCAGTCGTCGTCAGCAGGCCGTCCAGCTCTAGTTTGTCGAGATGACGCCGAATGGTGGCGTCGGAGAGGCCGAGGTGCGTGCACAGCTCCGCCACGGTCGCGCCACCGTGATCGACGATGAAAGCGAGGAGTTCGTGCCGGGTGCCGTCGTTCGTCATCGCGCCCTGTTAACGGCCTTTAGCCTCGAGTACGCCGTGTGGCGTCACCATCTGCAAGGTACGCCCGATCCGACTTTCCGTCAATATCTGCTAAAAAGCAGGATATGTGCTCTGGCTGACGTTCGCTTCCCCCCGCCCGAGGGGGCTCGGGAGGTCTGCCACGCAGAGTGACGCTAGCGCGGGGTGGCGCCGTTGACGTCGCAAGAGAGGCCGTCCGAGGCGATCCGGATCGGCCCGTCGAAATGCGCCGCGGCCCGCCGCTGAACATCGGAGAGGTCGGTGCCGTACCAGAAATGGGTGAGCAGGAGCGACTCGGCTTCGGCTGCGCATGCCATCATCGCCGCTTGCTCCGGAGTGAGGTGGCCCTTCACGGGTCCGGTCTCGGGCTCCATCAGGGTGCCCTCGCAGACGAAGAGGTCGCTGCCTAGGGCGAGCTCGGCCACGTCGGGACAGGGCGCGGTATCGCCGGTATAGGTCAGCGCGCTGTCCCCGTCGATCCGGATCGACCAGGCCGGGATGTAGTGTTCGGCCTGGGCGAAGGTGGCCGTCATCGGTCCCAGCGCCAAGGGTTGGCCGGGGTCGTACTCGGTCACATTGAAGGTGTTGCTGCAGAAGTCCTCTGGGAAGCTGACCGCGCGCAGGACGTCCCTCAGCGCCGCTATCCCGTCCGGAGGTAGATGCAACGTCACCCGACGCTCGGGCACGCCGTCCATGTCGCGCGTGACGCGAAAGCGCAGCGGGATCACATCGATGAAGTGGTCGGCGTGCATATGGGTGATGACGATGTGGTCGATGTCGAAGTGGGGCCGGACCCGGAGCAAGGCGGACGCGATACCGTGACCGCAGTCCAACACGACCCTGTGATTGTCCTGTTCGACGAGATAGCCAGAGGTGTTGCTGCCGGCCGGGGGACATGCAGCACCTGAACCGAGAACTGTGAGTCGCATAGGAGTCATTCCAGGAAGCCGGGCCGCGAGATGCTCGGCGGCGCGTACTGCGCGGGAGTCTATGGGCAGCCCGAATCCCCCGTCAATCGCTTCGCGCGCCTCGTGATCTACTCTGGAATGCGCATTGCTAGCCTGCAACTGTCGTCTTTACAGCAGACTACGGAGCGGTGGATCGACCAGAGGCGCGGGTCCCATAGGATTTGGTCGATCTTTACGAATAGGTGTCCCGTTGGCGAACGTTACGGAGACGGGGATCCGCGATGACGCTCCCGGCTGGTCTTTGCGACGGCTGCCGCTTCGGGCGCCCGATCCGCTCCCGCCGGGGCTCACAGTTCTGGCTCTGCGCCCGCCACACAACCGACGATCGCTTCCGCAAGTACCCGGCGCTGCCGGTCCTGGATTGCCCCGGCTACCAGGCCTCGCGAGACCAAGATGGGGAAGAGAACCGGGAGTGAGTGGCATCGCTCGCACGGAAGAGCAAGCGCCCGGGGTGCGATCCGACCCCGACGTGGAAACGATCACGCTGCCGCCCTACCGGCTCATGCTGCACAACGACGAGGTCAACTCCATGGATCATGTCGTGGAGGCGTTGCTGCGCTGCGTGCCGGAGCTGCCTCCGGAAGAGGCGGTGCGAATCATGCTCGCCGCGCATAGCGACGGCGTCGCGCTGGTTCTCGTCTGCCCGCTGGAGCGGGCCGAACTCTACCGCGACCGGCTCGAACAGCAAGGGCTGACCGCCACGATCGAGCGGGGCTGAGAACTGACGAAGGGGAGGCAGCTGCCTCCCCTTCGCGTACAGTCCGCTTTCGTTCCGGGCTGACCCGAACGCGCGCTAGAGCACGTCGTTGCCGCGCTCGCCGGTGCGCACCCGCACGGCGTCCTCGATATTGCTGATGAAGATTTTGCCGTCGCCAATGTTCCCCGTCGCCGCGTGCTCCAGGATCACCTTGATCACGTTGTCAACGTTCCAATCCGACACCACGGTGGTCAGCTTCACCTTGGGCAGCATGTCGATCACGTAACTCTCGCCGCCGCGGCTCGTATGCACGACGCCACGCTGATTCCCATGCCCCACGACCTGTTCGACGTGAAGGCCAGTGACCTCCGCAGCGATCAGCGCGAGCTTGACCGGCTCCAGCTTCTCCGGGCGAATGATTGCTTCGATCTTCTTCATTGCCATGGTTTAGTCCTCGCTTTCCGCGCTGATGCTCGTGGCTCCCGTCCCGGCGTCCGCGACGGCGCCGGAGACCGCCGTGGATACGCCGCCGGAGTAGAGCCCGGGTTCGTCGAACTGGTAGGCGGGTTCGGCATGTTCGCTCCGGTCCAGCCCCGCCAGCTCCTCGTCCTCCTCCACGCGCACCGGCATGAACTGCTTGATGCCCAAGAAAATCAGGCCGCTGATCACGAACGACCAGCCTAACGATGCTCCCATCGCACCGAGCTGGCGCCAGATCAGGTCAAATGAGCCCTCGACCAGTCCGTTGGCGATGCCTGCATTGACCGCCGTGACCGCGAAGAGCCCGGTTGCGAACGCGCCCCACAGCCCGCCGATACCGTGCACCGCGAAGACGTCCAGCGTGTCGTCCAACTGTCGTACCCGATGCAGCAGGCGCACTGCATAGAAGCCGAAGAGACCCGCCCCCGCCCCGATGATCAGGGCGGGGAAGATATTGCCGTACCCGTCGAGGTCGGGCCAGGCGCCGACGAATCCGGCGGCCGGCGTGATTGCGACCAAGCCGGCGACCGCGCCCGTCGCGGCGCCAACGACCGAGGGCTTGCCGGTCTTCCACCAGGACAGTCCCATCCAGACGAGCGCCCCCATCGCGGCGGCCGTGTTGGTCTGCACGAACGCGTTCGCCGCGATGCCGTCGGAGAGGAGCGAAGAGCCGGCGTTGAAGCCGAACCAGCCGAACCAGAGCAGGCCGGCGCCCAGCACGACCTTGGAAACATCGTGCGGGACCGTCGCCCGCGTGATGCCGCGTCGCCGCCCGATGACGAGCGCCGCTGCCACGGCCGCCGCTGCGGCGTTGATGTGGACCACCGTGCCGCCCGCGAAGTCCAACGCGCCCAGCTCCGTGGAGATCCAGCCGCCGCCCCATACCCAATGGGCCAGCGGCGCGTACACGACCGTGACCCAGAGGACCGTGAAGACGAGCAGCGAGCTGAACTTCACCCGCTCGACAAAGGCGCCGGTAATCAGGGCTGGGGTGATGATGGCGAACATCATCTGGAAAGCCATGAAGAGTAGGTGCGGGATGGTGGGGGCCCAGGGACCCGGCTCAGCGCCGACGTTCCGCAGCCCGAAGTATCCCAGGTCGCCGACGAACCCCCCAATGTCTCCGCTGAACGCCAAACTGTAGCCCCACAGCACCCAGACCACGCTCACGACCATCATCATCACGAACGACTGCATGATGGTGGCCGCGGTGTTCTTGCTCCGGACCAACCCGCCGTAGAAGAAGGCGAGCCCCGGAGTCATGAGTAAGACCAGCGCGGTTGCTGTCAGCATCCACGCGGTATCCCCAGTGTCGATCATTGAGAACCCCTAGTGCTGCGGCGGGCGGACGGACACGCGTCGCCATGGGACCGATTGATGGGGCCAAGTCTGATCGCACGTGCGGGTACGGTGGTTACAGCCAGATGAACACTTCAAGACCGCCCAACGCCCACCGATCCGCGCAAGCAGGATCTGGCGAAGGCCGGTGATAGACTTGCGCTCATGGCCGCCCTAACCCCGACGACCGAGGACTATCTCCAAGCGATCGACGCCCTGCGCGTGGAGGTGGGCGACGTACGCGCCGCTCGCCTTGCCGAGCGTCTGCGCGTCTCTCCAGCTTCCGTCTCGCAGACCTTGGATCGCATGGGCAAACAGG
>JAPUIR010000106.1 GCA_027296805.1 Chloroflexota bacterium
GACGCGCTGGTCGAGGTTGGTTACGTGCCTGACACGGTCCCCGTGTAACGAACGCGCGGGGCGGGTGTCTCTCTCCTGACGGGATGACAGGAGAGAGACCATGACAGACGTATTTTCTCGTTGGCACGTTTCTGGTTGGCGGAAGTCAAGTTGGCGAGGGGCCGTGGCGACCCTGGCCGTCATCGCTTTCGTGATTACCCTCGCGCTGGGCGTCTTGACGACGCCAGCAGGGGCGGCCGAGCACGCGTCCGATGCTGGGCTGAGCGGCAGTTACACAGGTCGACAAGACGGCGAAGCCTTTCGCATGGAACTCGTGCAGGACGGTCGCTTCCTGACCGGCTGGGTCGCCGTCGAGGACAGTCAGCGCGACCCGCTCTATGGCATCGTCAACGGCGACTCGTTGGCGATGGTGCGCGCCAGCAATCCGTTGCAGATCTGGCAGGGTCGGATCGCGTCGTCTGAGATCGGCGGAACCTGGTTCGGGCCTGGCGGCCACGGCGAGTGGCACGCGGCCAAGATCGCTCCGGCCTTGCGGATCGAGAAGACGGTGCGACCCGGCGTGATCCGCGCCGGCACCTCGACAAAGGTCCTGTACCAGATTGTGGTGAAGAACGCGGGCCATTCCACGGCGCTCGACGTCGTGCTGACGGACGCGCACCTGCCGAGCTTCTTCCAGCTGGAGAGCATCGACATCGATCGCTCGTTCGACGGTGGCGATGCGCCCGCGCGCTCAGGCGACACGATCGTGCTGCCGCTGGGCGACATTCCGGCGGGCGGCACGGTGGTTGTGCGCATCGAGGGCACGGCGACGCCGCGCGAGGCGGGCACGTTCGTCAACATGGCGACGGTGACCGCGTCGAATCACCGTGCGGTCCACGATCGGGCCGCGCTCTGGGTCGTGGAGTCGTGCTTGACCGACGTGCGCTCGATCGATGCGTCGTTCAGCGATGTGCGAACCACGGATTCGCGCACGACGGATCTGCGGACGACCGATATCCGGCGCTGCATCGACGTCGCTCCGACCGATGTACGCCCGATCGACGTACGCCCGATCGACGTGCGCCCGACCGACGTGCGGGACATCCTTCGTGACGCCGTCACTCCCCTGGCGCAGTAGGCCGGGGTTGGGGACCTAGACCACGCCGGCGTCGCGCAGCTCTTGGAGCTGCTCGGCGTCGCGTCCGAGGAGGTCGCCGTAGATGCGATCGTTGTCGGCGCCGAGGGCGGCGGAGCCGCGCCAAATCTGCTGCGGGGTCTTGGAGAACTTGGGCACCGCCCCCACGCCCTTGAGCCGCCCCACCTGCTCGTCGTCCCATTCGATGTGGATACCGCGGGCCTGGAAGTGGGGGTCGTTGGCGGAGTCGCGGGCGTTGAGCACGGGTGAGCAAGCAACGCCCGCCTCGTTCATTTCGTCCACGGCCTGCGCCATGGTGCGCGACTCCGCCCAGCCGCGCAGGAGAGCGTCGAACTCCAGACCGTGCACCTCATTAACGTCGAGGCGGGCGGCGGCCCACTTGGGGTCCTCAGGGTCCAGTCCGATCACGCGGCAGACCTTGTCGAAGAGAGTGCCGATGGCGGCGATCACGACCCAGCCGTCGCTGGCGCGGAAGACGTCGTAGGGCTGGAAGGCGGGGGCTTTATTGCCGCTGCGCTCGCGCACGCTGTCGAGCTGGAAGTACTCCAGCATGGTGCCCGCCAGCAAGGCGTGGATCGCTTCGAACTGGGAGAGATCGATCGACTGTCCCTCGCCGGTCTCGCGGGCGTGGACGAGGCCGGCCAGCGAGGAGCTGAGGCAGAACAGCGCGGTGATGTAGTCGGCGGTCCAGGGGCTGGCACGAAGCGGCGGGTCCGGTTCGGGGAAGCCCGTCTGGTACATCAGTCCACCGAAGGCCTGGCCGATCATGTCGTAGCTGGCACGGCCCAAGTAGGACGGCTCTCCGCTCTGGCCGTAGCCCGAGACGTGGCAGATGACGAGGCTGGGGTTGCGAGCGTGCACGACGTCGTCCGACAGGTCCCAGCGGTCGTAGGTGCCGGGCTTGGAGCTCTCCATCCAGATCTCGGCCCGCGCGGCCATTTCGAGGAAGAGCTCCCGCCCGTCGGCGGTGCTCATGTCGAGGGTGACGTTGAATTCATTGCGACGCTCGGCCAGCCAGCTCGTGCTGGGATCGGGGTCTGTTCCGTTGCTGGCGGGGATGCGCAGCCCCACCTCGCGCCAGACGGCGTCGCCGCTGCCGGGGCGTTCGACCTGGATCACTTCCGCGCCCATCTGCGCCGCGAGGACGGCGGCGAAGGGCTGAGCGATCAGGGATCCGGTGGAGAGGATGCGCACGCCCTGCAAGGCGCCAAACACTTCGGGGACGAGGGTCTCGCGCGGCATTGGTCGCTCCTTGATCGCTGGGGTTCCGCCGCGCGCATGGTACGCAGTGACGGTGTGCCCTGGCTGCCGTGCTGTCGGGGGCTGCCAGATTGCTGCGTGCTGGCGAGCCGCTCGATAGAGGTCTGCTAACCTGCCGCCCGCAGAGGAGCACGCAATGCCCGCGACTATCGATCTGACCACCGACGAGCTACTGACAACCACGCGCGCCGTCCGCAAGCGCCTGGACTTCGACCGTCCGGTCGATCTCGAACTGGTGAAGGAATGCCTGCAATTGGGGTTGCAGGCCCCCAGCGGCTCCAACGCGCAGGGTTGGAACTTCATGGTGGTGACGGACGCGGACAAGAAGAAGGCGATCGGCGAGCTGTACAAGGACGTGTTCTTCAACACGTACGCGCCCTCGCCGGGCTCCGTCCACTCGCGTGCGAAGGAAGCGCCCGAGTCCGAGCAGAAGATCGCAATCGCGGTGCGGGAGTCGGCGGACCACCTGGCGAACAACATGGCCCGCGTGCCCGTGATGGTGATCCCCTGTGTCATGGGCCGGCTGAACCTTGTGCCGCCGGAGACGTCGACGCTGGCCTGGACCGGCTCCCTGGGCTCGATCTTCCCGGCGATGTGGAGCTTCATGTTGGCGGCACGCACGCGTGGCCTCGGCACCTGCTGGACCTCACTGCATTTGCTCAAGGAGCAGGAGGTCGCTGACATCCTGGGCATCCCCTACGACGAGGTCACCCAGACGGCGCTGATCAGCGTGGGGCACACCATCGGGGACACGTTCAAAGCGACGACCCGACGCCCCCTGGGCAACGCCCTGCACGTCGATAGCTGGTAGGCCGCGCCGGGCTGGGGGAGGCTGTCATGCCCTTCGTCGACTCCGGCGGCGTTCGCCTGGCCTACGAAGAGGCCGGCCGGGGCTATCCCGTCGTCTTCGTGCACGAGTTCGCGGGGGACCTGGAAAGCTGGGAGCCGCAGCT
>JAPUIR010000107.1 GCA_027296805.1 Chloroflexota bacterium
ACAAGGGGCTCTCCGGCGTACGCGACGCCCTGCTCGGTTGGTTGGCGCAAGCCGAGCAGCCCGCATCGTCCCCGCGCGCAGGCCAGCGGGACTAGGCCGACGGCTCCCAGCGCTGCGTCCCGTCCACCGTCACGACATGCCCGACGCTGGGGAACGGGAAATGGTTCGTCGCGATGGCGGTGCCATCCCGCTCCGCCCGCTCCCAGATCCCCCGCCGGGACCTCCGGGCGGTCACCTTGTCGACGTCGGCCCCGATGCACCACTCCGGCTCGCCCACCTGGAGCGGGGAATGTGCGGCGTCCCCCAGCAGGATCACGGCCTCGCTCCCGCTGCTCAGCAAGAACGAGACGTGACCGGGCGTGTGCCCCGGCGTGGGGAGCGTCACGACTTCGCGGGTCAGCGCGTGCTCGCCTTCGACGAAGTCCCACAAGCCCGCCTCGGTGATGGGGTCCAGCACGGTCGCACGATCGGATGCCGCGTTCTCGGCGCCCCCCGCCCAATAGTCCCACTCCGTTTGCTGAACTACGTGGCGGGCGTTGGGGAAGAGCGGCATGGGCTTGCCATCCCGATCGACGGTGTTCCACCCCGTGTGGTCGAAATGGAGGTGAGTGAAGGCAACGATGTCGATCTCGTCCGGGCTGACCCCGGCCTCCTGCAGCACTGCAGGCAGGGCAGGCTCGTCTTGCACGGGGAACACGGTGGGGCGGTTGCCAATCCCTGTGTCGACTAGGATCGTCTGTCCCTCGCTGCGGATCAGCCACTGGGTCAGGCTGAGCGTCAGCTGACCATCGGTCGTGAGGTGCTCGGGGTACGCGTTCCAGGCGCCGTCCTCGACTTCGTCGAAGAAGTCGCCTGGCGGGATCAGCGCCCAGGTGTCCTGCAGCGCCACGAGCTCGGCCTCGCCGATGGAAATCCGATGCAGCTTGCTCATCTCGCCGCCTCCAATTTGCCCACGGGGAACGGCCGCAGCGTGGGCAGCCTAGGGCATCCCTACGCCGGCGCTAGCATTCGTCGATCTTCTTGTTTCTCTGGGGACCACCCACCCATCACGGTGCGTCTCGCGGGCAACGGGACGCCGTTGACCGGCCTATCCTCATACTCCGACGATGCCCCCCGGAGCACCAATGGAGACCACCGCCTTCGTCCGCCAGACCCTGCAACAGGCCCACGTCCGCCTCCGGGCCACCTGCGAGGGCCTCCGCGACGAACAAGCCCGCTGGCGCCCTGCCCCCCGCTCCAACAGCATCAGCTTCATCCTCTGGCACATCGCTCGGGTCGAAGACGAATTGGTCGCCGCCGAGACCGCCGTGCCCACCCTTTGGCAGCGTCATTGGCACGCCCGCTTGGGTCATCCCCTCGACACCCCTTCCCGCGACGAGCGCGAAATCCTTCTCGGTCTCGAGCTGCCCCCGCTCGACGATCTCCGCGCCTTCCTCGACGAGACCTATTCCGAGTGCCGCGGCTTCCTCGATACCCTCACCGATCCGGACCTCGACCGCGCCTCGCGCGTCTGGCCCGGCCGCCCCCTCGCCACGTCCCTCCGCCATCTCGCCACTCACAAGAACAACCACCACGGCCAAGTCGACTACCTCCGCGGCCTGCAGGACCAGAACTGGGACCTGCCTCCCGGCACCGGCGTCGTCCTTGACGACTAATCGCTGGTCCCACGCCTTCAGGAGAGCTCGTCATGCGGCAGCGGCCCGCCGCGATCAGCGTCAGAAGGACAAGGCACCTGCAACGTTCTATGAACTCCCTCAAGCCGCCCGAACCGTTCCGGCTGGAACGAAGCCGGAGCGCTACTCTGCGCGGGTGCCCGAGGCATGCGTGAGGCGAACCTCAGACTGTTCGAGCCTCCGTTGAGTTGAAGGAGCATCGTGATGCGAGGAGTTGGCGTCGTTGAGTTCGGGGGGCCGGAGGCGCTGCAGGTCGTCGATCTGCCTGAGGTGCACGCCGGGCCGGGGGAGGTCCGGATTCGGGTACACGCCGCGACGGTCAACCCGACCGACACGTACGTACGCAACGGCGACCGAGCCGAAGCACTGCGGAAGGATCCGCCCCCGTACATTCCCGGCATGGATGCAGCCGGTGTCGTGGATGAGGTCGGAGCCGACGCGTCGACGGATCTCGCCGTGGGCGATGCGGTGATGGCGATGGTGATCCCGAGCGGGAGTCACGGAGCGTACCGGGAAAGCATTGTTCTCGCCGCCGATGCGGTCGTACGGACGCCGGCGGGTTCCACACACGCGGAGGCGTCCACGCTTCCCATGAACGGGCTGACCGCGCGCCAGTCGCTTGACCAACTGGCACTGCAACCCGGGCAAACGATCGCGGTGACCGGCGCGGCGGGCTGCTACGGGGGCTACGTCGTTCAGCTCGCGAAGGCCGAGGGCCTGCGTGTGATCGCGGACGCTTCCTCCGCCGATGAGCAACTGGTGCGGGATCTGGGGGCAGACGTGGTGGTGCCCCGCGGAGACGACATCGCGGTTCAGATTCGCAAGGTTGCGCCCGAGGGCGTCGATGCTCTCGCGGACGGCGCGGTGCAAAACGAACTCGCCACGGGCGCCGTGCGGGACGGGGGCGGTTTCGCGTCCGTGCGCGGTTGGCAGGGGAGCGGCGAGCGGGGCATCGTCCACCACGTGACGATGGTCGCCACTTACGACCATCGCGCCGATCTGCTGGACCGGCTGCGGCAGCAAACCGAGGAGGGGCTGCTCTCGCTTCGCGTCGCGGCGTCGTACGAGCCGGAGGACGCGGCCGACGCGCATCGCCGGCTTGAGGCCGGCGGCACGCGTGGGCGCTGCGTGATCGTGTTTTAGGGTCCGGCTCCGGAACGCCGCTGGCGGCGGCCTCGGAGTCGTTTCGCTCTTGGTCCCTCTTCAGGCGCCGCGCTCAACCCCGCTGTCGGAGTTGGCTGGGCGTCGCTTGACGAGGTAGGCGTGCGTACCCTCCAGGACCGTCTCCCCCCGCTGATTCGTGATCCGGCTCGTCAACCGCACCAGACCAACGTTTCGCTTGGGGATGAGCTCGCTGACCTCGAGTGCGGGCGCGATGGTGTCGCCGATCAAGACCGGCTGCAGAAAACGCGCCGACTGTTCGACGAAGGCCACGATCGACTCCTCGATCAAGGGCGAGAGACTCGACGCGCCCGCCGCGGTCATCGCGGAGAGGAGCAATCCGTGCGCGACCCGGCCTCCGAAGCGCGTGGACTTGGCGTACTCGTCGTCGTAGTGGATCGGATGGCTGTCACCGGTGAGCCCGGAGAAGAAAAGGAAGTGCGCGTCCGTGATGGTCTTCGAGGGACTGCGGAAGGTCTCGCCCAGTTGGAAGTCCTCAAAGTAGAGCGTGGTGGAGTCCATCGTTGTCTCCGCTACCCGTCGTCGTCCAAGACCGCGACGGCGTCGATCTCGATCAGAGCCCCCGGACGGAGCAACTCCTTGACGACGATGCCCGTTGCGGCTGGAAACCCGTGTGGGAACACCTCGCGACGGACGCCCGCCGTGTCGCGGTAGTTCTCCGTCGTCACGATGTAGTCGACGGTCTTCACGATGTCGTCGAGGCTGCCGCCCACGGCTCGGAGGATCTCCTCGATCTGGCCGAAGATGTGGCGAGTCTGCGCCACAATGTCGCCCTCGCCGATCAGGTTGCCCTCCTCGTCGGTGGCGGTGAGTCCCGAGATGAAGAGCAGGTTCCCCTTCCGAACCGCGGGCGAGAAGGTGTAGCGCTCGTAGCGAGGCCAACCGGGGTTGACGATCTCAAGACTGGGCACAGGACCTCCGGGGGTGAGCTAGCGCTTCCGCTTCGAAGGCTTGCGGGCGCCCGCCTTGCGCCGCGCGCGGCCGTTGGGGCTGGGCTTCGCCTTGAGCTCCGCGACGCTCGCCTGCATCGCGTCAACCTGCCCCTGAAGTTGCTCGACCGCGCTGCAGACGTCCGCGAGCGTTACCTCGTCCATCGAATCGGGCTTGGCTCCCGGCTTCAGGGCCTGGTAGCAGCCCAGCAAGAGGCGACCGCTGTCACGCTCCTCGCCCACGAAGCGGCCGAGCAGGGCGCTGGTTTGGATGTCGATGCTGTTGTCCTCGAACATCGCCGGGAACGGGTCGGCTGTGTCCTCCCCGGGCTCGAGCAGGGCCGCGAGCCCCAAGTCCTGGAACTTTTCGAGATCCGTGCGGTCGGAACCGGCGATCTCAACCTTGCCGGCGAGTTCCGCGTCGACCGAAGGTTCGAGGACGAAGCCCAGCTCGCAGATGCGCTTCTCGAAGGCAAGGCCGTGCTCGGACTCGCGCAAGGCAACAACATTGAGGACCTGCGCGACGTCCGGGTCGTCGGTGCTGTCGGCCCAGGCCCGCAAGTACTGACCGGCGCCGGCCTCGCCCTGAGCGATCCGCTTCAACAACGGGAGATAGGTTGGGGACTCGTCGGTCATGATTGCGATCCTTCCAGAATGGCACTCGTAGGCGCGGCGACAGACTAGCGCAGCGAGGCGAGGAACTCCCGGCGCCTGGCTCCTACGCCCCGCGACGCGCGTTGTCGACTATGAAGCGAGCTGCCCCGCCGCCATCAGAGAGCGCCCCGTCGTGACCCGATTCAGCAGGCCAGCGGGCCGGTTAGGGCTCCACGACAACCTTGATCGACCCAGACGACTTGTCCGCCGCCGTCTGGAACGCCTGCGCGGCCTCGACCAGGGAAAAACGATGGGTCACGAGTGGCGCGAGCAAGGCCCGATCACGGTTGAGGAGATCGAGCGCGATCTGATGATCCGCATGCGGTCCAATGTAGGAGTACGCGAAGGGAACGACGATGCGCGGTTCCTTCAGCGTGAGCCCGTCTGCAGGCAAGCGCAGGTCTGACGTGAAGACGCCGAGCAGAGCGATCCGACCGCCGCGCCGGACGAGGCGGATCGCATCGGCCAGCGTGTCGGCGCTCCCGCCGACCGTCTCGATCACCACATCCGGCGGCTGAGACTTGGCCCAGTCGTCAAGGGCGTGGAGTCCGTCCGCGTCGCTCCCGAACACCGCATCGGCGCCCAGCGTGCGTGCGGCCTCCGCC
>JAPUIR010000108.1 GCA_027296805.1 Chloroflexota bacterium
CGCCGCGCTGCCACCGTCGAACAGGAAGCCCGTCGCGATCAGGATCCCGCCGAAGAGATAGACCCAGTAAGAGAGCGCGTTGATGCGCGGGAAGGCCATGTCCAGCGCACCGATTTGGAGCGGGACCACGTAGTTCATGAAGCCCTGCGTGACCGGGATCAAGAAGAGGAAGATCATCACGCTGCCGTGCATCGTGAAGATCTGGTTGTAGGTGGCGGCGCTGATGATCGTCCCGGTCTCCGCCAGCTCAGTGCGGATGACCAGGGAGAACGACATCCCCACCAGCCCGAAGACGCCGGCGGTGATGATGTACATGATGCCGATCTTTTTGTGATCGACCGTCGTCACCCAGTCCAGCACCGTCGCGTATCCACGCTCCAGCCCCGTGCGGCCGGTGTAGCTCCCCGCGGCTATCGTCGTCGCCATGTGCGGCCCTCTCGCTGCTGCACTCGCCTTCGCGCCGTCATGGCGTGCCCTCTCCCGGAACGATCGTGGCCGGCAGCGGCAACGTCTGGAGCCAGGCGTGGATGTCCGCCACCTCTGCGTCCGACACGCGGTCAGCCGAGAACGGCGGCATCAGGTTGCGCGGGGTGCGGTACTGCTGAATCACCTGGTCGATGGTGAAGCTGGTTTGCGCCAGCGTCGGCCCGATGAACCCTTCGCCCTGGTCCCCATGGCAGGCCTGGCAGCCGTTGGCGAAGAACAACTGCCGGCCGCGAACGGCCGCGTCGCCATCGTCGGTGCCGTCGCCATCATCGGTGCCGTCGCCGTCGGGCGGCGGCTCGACGACGCTGGCGGAGCTCTTCGCCTCGAACCAGGCGTCGAACTCCGCCTGTGGCAGAGCGTTGACCGTGAACAACATGCGCGCGTGCTCCCGGCCGCAGAACTCCGCACACTGCGACTCGTAGAAGCCGGCTTCGGTCACCTTCACCCACATCGTGTTGATGCGGCCCGGCGTCGCGTCGATCTTGTAGAGGAACTGTGGCGTGTAGAAGGCGTGGATCACGTCCTCGCTGGAGATGTCGAAGCGCACGGTCGTGCCCACCGGCACCGTGACGACCGGCGTCGGCGTCGCGCCGCCCAAACGCTCCTCCTGGCGGATCTCCGTCCCGTTGAACAGTGAGTCGATCGGCGTGCCGGGCGCATGGGTCTGCGTCACCGTCCCGTCGATCGCGCGTGCCACCGTGAGGCGATTGCCGTCGATCTCCAAGACGCGCATGTGCTCGGCGCCGAGGCGGATGCGGCTGAAGCTGGTGAAGGCGTCCGGATCGTCGACCTGGAGGCTCTCGTCCTCGGGGTTGTGGCTCAAGGCCGATGTCGTCTGCGCGCCGATCGGCGTTCCGTAGGCGAACGACCACGCCCATTGGCGTCCCGTCACGTCGACGGTGACCACGTTTTCGCCTTCCGCCGGCCCCGAGGTGACGTCTTCCAGCACCACGTAGGAGATGGCGAAGATGATGACCACGATAATGGTCGGGATCCCCGTCCACACGATCTCGGCCATGGTGTTGCCGTGAATCTGCGGCGGCAGTTCATCGCCATCCTTCCGGCGGTAGCGCAGCGCCACGAAGATGATCATCGCCTCGACGATGACGAAGATCGCCGCGCCGACGCCAAACACGATGTAATAGAGCTCGAGGATGTCCTCGGCCTGCGTCGATTTCGGCGAAGGCAAGGTGGCTTGTGCGCCGGCCACACCGGTCGAGACCAGCAGCAGGCCCAGGACGAGCGAGCTCAGCAGACTGAGCCGGACCCAGCGCGATCGCCAGGGGCGGGCCCACAGGTGCATCGATCTCCCGCTCCCACCGTGTCGCGTAGCGCGGTTAGACATGTTGCCCCACGGCTTCTTCGTCGTGATCGGCCTCAAGGTGCGCGCCCTCACGGAAACCTCGGATGTCCTCACCCAGCCAGCGCAGCGTGGCCACCACGATCAGGGCGCCCCCCGCGCCGAGCAACTCGGCGGGGAAGATGAACCCCAGTCCGGCCAGGATCGCCCCCAGCGCGAGCATGGCGGGGCTCAGGCTGGGCGGCGGCATGTGCACGCCCGGTGGCGGCTGGTAGACAGGCGCCGCGGGGGCGGGCTCGGCGTCGTGGTCGCCCTTGACGAACGCGACAACGTCTTCCCTCAGCCAGCTGAGGGCGCCCAGCAGCAGTAGCATGGCGCCCGCGCCGAGCGTTTCGCCCGGGAAGATGACGCCCAGACCGCTCAGGATCGCGCCGATCGCGAGCAGGGCCGGCGAGAGCGAAGGTGGCGGCAGATGCACGCCCTCCGGCAGAACATGCTCCGCATCGGCGGGCACGGCATCGGCCGGCGTGGAGTCGGCCGGTGCCGGCAGGGCCGGCTGTTCAGCCGGCGCGGCCAGGGCTTGCTGCGCCATCAGGGGCGAGCGGTAGCTCTCGAGGACGCGGCGGCGCTCCGGGCGGTAGCCGCTCGGCCGCAGAGCCGTCGGCAGGAAGCGAGCGATCGCCGCGAACACGTCGGGGCCGGAATACGCGTCGTTCACTTCGGTGCCATATTGGGCCGTCCGGCGCCAGGTGCGGATCCCCTCCGGCCGCGCGCCAAACTCGCGACAGAGACGGTTCGCGCGGGCCGAGTATCCGGCGGGCACGTAGAGGTAGAGCGACCCCGCCTTCGAAAGCGGCGCCCAGCGCTCGCGCGCCTCTTCCTCGGTGACCTCATGGCGCAAGGCCACGACGGCCAGCGCTTGAATGAAATGGCCGGGCTCTTGCGCCACGACCACGTCCGGATAGATCCAGCCGCCGGACTTGAGCTCCACACCGAGCTTCACGTCCGGGAAGTTGATGTAGGTCTCCCAGTTGGAGTGTTCCTCGGAGGGGTAACGCAGCCGCGCGTCGACGATCTCTTCGAGAACCGCGGCGCGTTTCGCTCGCTGACTCTCTAACGTCGGCATCGGCTGAGACGTCCTTGCTCGCTGGCAGAGACAGGGTGGCGGGACCGGAATCGGCCCGCGGAACGATGCAGACCGCGCCCCGTCAGCCCGGGGCCTCCCCTGGGCAAAGACAGTGTGGTGGATTGTGCACGCTCGCACAACCGTGCTGGAGCCGCCGCTCGGCCCCATTCACATCGAGACGCGAGCTGGGTTTAGGTGACGACCGCCGCGCGCGGCGCCTGATGCAGGGCCACGTACTTGGGACGGTAGATCGCCACCCCGCGGCCATCGCGGAAGTGCATCCGCTCATCGACGATCTGCGCTCCGATCCCGGCGATGCGGGACCAGCCAAAGAGCGTCGTGTAGTACTCCATGTCCGTAAAACCCACGGCGCGCAGCAGCGTGCCGGAGACGAAGTCCACGTTGGGATAGGGGTTCTGGATCTTTGGGTTCTCCATCAGCACCTTGGGCACGACGTGGCGCATGACCTTGACGATCTTGAAATA
>JAPUIR010000109.1 GCA_027296805.1 Chloroflexota bacterium
CCTACGACGCTGCGCAGGGCTTGGGAGTTCCCCCCGGCGTTCTTGCGCATTGTTTGGCTGCTCCTGCTGGCAGGCGGCCTCGCCCTGGCGATCTGGGCCGCCATCGACGATCACTTCCCCGGCGACGTCGCCGTTGGGCGCTGGCTTCAAGACCACGATCCCGGCGGTCAGCCATTGATCGACTTCTTCCGCAACGTCGGATCCTCGGAGGCGGCGGTGGTCACGATCGCCGTCATCTTCGCCTTCCTCAGCCTGACGCGCCGCCGCCGCATGGCCTTCGTGGTGCTCGGGCTGGTGCTCGCTCTGGTGCTGCAGACGGTGCTTAAGGAAGTCGTCGATCGTCCCCGTACCTCAGTCCTCTTCCTCGACCAACGAACCAGCTTCGATTCGCCCAGCTTCCCCAGCGGGCACGCCATGAGCAGCATCGCCGTGGGCGCCACGCTCCTCTATCTCGTCTGGCGTCTGTCAGGCCTTCTGCTGGCGCGCCTCACGGTGAGCGTCTGGGCGCTCGGTCTCGCGCTGTTGACGCCTTGGGTCTCCATCACCGGCGGTGTGCATTGGCCTTCCGACGTGCTGGGCGGACTGGTCTGGGCGACGATCTTTCTTGCGCCGTTCCTCGTCGGCATGGAGTGGGCCCGGTCCGCGGACCTTGCCCTCGGGCCTGATGCCCGCGGGCCGGATCCTCCGGCTTAGATCCGCAGATCGGGGCGCTCCTCCGCCATCGACTCCAAGGTCTGACGCAGTGCGGCGCGGAGCCCGAAGACCGGCTCGAACCCCGTCACCGTTCGCAACCGTGAGTCATCGATCAGGTGGGGACGACCCGTCAGCGTCACGTACTGCGGAACATCGCGCGGCGGTTTACCGATCCATTCCCACAGTCCGGCCCGTTGCGACCAAGATGCCACCGACGCCGGGACGCTGCGCACCTTCGCGCTGCGGTGGAGCAGATCGTGCATCTCACTGACCACGGTCGACCAGTCGGTATCGAAGCTCTTGACGTGAAAGATCGAGTCGATCGCGTCCGCGGAGCGGTCGATGAGCCCCCACACCGCCCGCGCCAGATCCGGCCCGTACGCCAGCGACACCGGCGCCCGCCCGCCGCCAACCAGGCGCAACGGCCGTTGGTCGAGGAAGTGCAGCAGCAGCCTCCGCATCAGCCCGCGGTCGCGCGGCCCGAAGCTCAGTGCCGGTCGCACCAGGATCAGCGGGATCCGACGTCGGTACGTCCGCGCCGCGCGCTCCGCCATCGCCCGGCTCTGCTCCAGTGCGCCGGGCGGCCGCATCGCCCAGCCCTCGTTGACCGGCCAGTGCGGCAGAGCATCGCCATACATCGTCGTCGAGGAGAGCTGCACGAATCCGCCCACCCCTCCCTCCACCGCCGCGTCGAGCAGGTTGGTGGTGCCGCCCACGTTGACATCGTCATAGGCCTCCCCGCTCAGGCCGGGCGAGGTGAGCTGGACGGCGTTGATCACGAATTCGGCTCGACGCATGATCGGCCGCACCGCGTCCAGATCGAGCACGTCCACCTCCACGACCTCCAGCTCCAACTCCCGCAGACGCGCGGCATCGCTGCCTGGTCGCACCATCGCGATCGGCTCCACATCGTGCCGCAGCAATTCATCGATCAGGTGGCCACCGATGAACCCGCTGGCCCCCGCCACTACGATTCGCATGCGCGAAGTGTAGGTGCCCCTCCGCGCGCCCCCCGGCGCCGCGCCTGTCTGCATTGGCTGGCGCACTGCTGCCCGGCGCTGCCTGGTACCCTTGTCCGCCCCAAGGAGGGCCCATGACCGCCTTCGATCTACCCGGCGAACTCGGCGGCATCGAGTTTGGACGCCTCGACGACGCCCCCGTCCAGACCCAGCATGGGCTGCTTCGAGTGGAGACCATGGGCTACGAGGTACGCGTCGGGCGCTTGCGCGCGTCATGGTCTCGCCCGCGTCGGGTCACCGTGACTCGAGCCGACGGCCTCGCGGAGACCGCGCCCGTCCAGGACGGCGCCGGTCGAGTCATTCTCACTCTTTGCACGGCGGCCGTCTTCGTGGCCGCCGTGTCGTTCGCCATCAGCAGAAGGTAGGCAACCCATGCCCGACTCAGAGATCGAGGTTCCGGAAGTGGCGGAGCTGGCGGGCGCCGTCTCCCGTCTCGCGGAGATCGCCAGCGCCGATTCCGTCGTCGGTCCGGTCCAAGAACGCGACGGTCGCACCGTGATCCCGCTGGCCTCGGTCTCAGCCGCCTACGGCTTAGGCATGGGTTACGGTCGTGGCATGGAATCCAACCCCGACTCCGAGGAGTCCGACGGCTCCGGCGAAGGTGGTGGGGGCGGTGGCGGTGGCCGTGGCACCGCTCGTCCGGTCGCGGTTCTGGAGATCACCGCCGACCATCTGCGCGTGCATCAGGTGGTCGACAGCACTCGGATCACCATCGCGTCACTCGCCTTGGCCGCCTGGTCGGTCTATTGGATCACGCGAACCGTCCGCAGCTTCCGCCACGGCTAGGCGGCCCAACGACAGGCCTAAACCCACACCCCCGGCACCGTCGCGCCACAGCCGTCGCACACCCCACCGGCGCCGATGCGGTCCTCCAGCAGCTCGAAGCCCACGCGGCGCACCAGCACCTTTCCGCAAGCCGGGCAGTGCGTGTCCTCGCCGCTTCCCACCTGTCCCGGCAGGTTCCCCGGATAGAGGTAGCGCAGCCCCGCCTGCTGCCCGTATTCGACCGCGCGCAGCAGCGACGCGGCGTTTGTCGGCGGCGTCTCCTGCATCCGGTAGTCGGGGTGGAAGGCCGTGACATGCCAGGGAATGTCCCGGGAGATGGCGGCGAGGAACTCGGCCGCCTCACGCAGCTCTTGCGCATCGTCGTTGAACCCCGGCACGACCAGCGTTACGACCTCCAGCCAGACCCCGCGTTCGTGCAGTGACTGGATCGTGTCCAGGACGTGGTCTCGCACGCCGCCCAACTGCCGGTAGGTTTTGTCGTTCATCGATTTCAGGTCGACCTTGTACGCGTCGACCCAGGGCTGCACATAGTCCAGCGCTTCCGCCGTCGCGTTGCCGTTGGAGACGAAGGCCGTCTTCAGCCCGGCCTCGCGCGCCCGGCGAAACACTTGCACCGCCCACTCGATCGTAATCAGCGGCTCGTTGTAGGTACTGACGACCAGAGCGCAGTCGCGTTCGATCGCCGCCTCCACGATCGCGTCGGGCGTCACGTCCAGCAGCGCCGATCCCGCCGCCTCGTCCCGCAGCGATTGCGACGTGACCCAGTTCTGGCAGTAGCCGCAGTGAAAGTCGCAGCCCAGCATCCCGAACGAGAGGGCCCGCGAGCCCGGCAGCACGTGGAAGAAGGGCTTCTTCTCCACCGGGTCCACCTGCAGGCCGGACACGTATCCGGTCGGGACGCGCAGCGTGCCCGCGTCGTTGAAGCGGACCTTGCAGATCCCACGCGCCCCAGGCGGGATCAGGCAGCGATGCCCGCAGGCCACGCAGCGCACCCGCCCGCGCTCCAGCGGCTGGACCAGTTCGCCGCTCATGGTGTGCGCGTCCAACTGCTCTCGCAGGCTCTCGCTGTCCGCCTTCGTCGGTAGAGGGGGTCGTGACATACTCCGAGCCTACTCCGCGAGCGCAACCCTCCCGAGAGGTGATCCGTGCCAACTATCGAGCGAGCCGGCTGCAGTCTCTTCTATGAGATCGAGGGCGACGGTCCCGCGATCGTCTTCGCGCACGGCGCCGGCGGTAACCACCTCTCCTGGTGGCAGCAGGTGCCGGTTTTCCGCGATTCCTACCGCTGTGTAACGATCGACCATCGCGGCTTCGGTCGCAGCGTGGTCGACGAGGGCGGTGCAGCGCCCACCCCCGACGCCTTCGCCGACGATCTCCTCGCCCTGCTGGACGAACTTGCCATCGACAAGGCCGCTCTCGTCGCGCAGTCCATGGGGGGCTGGACCTGTCTCGGACTGGCGTTGCGCCACCCGCAACGCGTCGCCGCTCTCGTCATGGCCGACACCCTGGGCGGCGTCAGCAACGATCTGATCGAAGCGGCCCGCCGCCCTGGTCGCGAACGGATGCAGGAGTCTGGCCTTGGACGTCTCGCCTATTCCCCCCGACTTCGCGACGACCGTCCCGAGATGGCCTTCCTCTACGACGAGATCTCCGGCCTCAACCGTCCCTTGTCCGAGATCCTGCCGGGCGGGCTTCCGACCGAGATCGATCCCGACCGCCTCGCTTCTCTCGAGACGCCGTTGCTCTGGGTAGTGGGCAGCGAAGATCCACTGATGCCGCCCGCTGCCGTCCAGGAGGGGCACCGTCTCACCCCCGGCTCGCAGTACTTCGAGGTGGCGGAAACGGGGCACTCGGTCTACTTCGAGCGCGCAGCGCAGTTCAACGCCCGCTTGCGCACGTTCCTCGCCGACGTGAGTTGGGACTGACGCCCGCTACCGACTCGACGCGGTACGCAGCTCCTCCAGCACGGACAGGTGGTAGTTCAGGCTCGGATCCCAAAGCATGAATCCCGAGCCGCCCGCCTCCGCGGAGGCATCGATCTGCGCCTGCACCTCGCTGGCCGAGTAGTACAGCTTGCGCGACTGATAGTCGTGGAAGTCTTGCAGCCAAGGCCGCACGAGGACTGTCTCGAACGGTGCCACTCGCTGCACGGCGAGCCCCACGCTCGTCTTCACCACCAGGAACGGATTACTGGGCGGGTAGCTCAACCCGAACCAGCCCGCCGTCCAGGTGCTGGGGTAGACCATCGGCGAGTAGTAATCCAGATGGGGTGCCATGTCCTCCAGCACCTGCCCGATGCCGCCATCGTGGTCGATCACGGTCGTTTGGCCGAAGGTATCGATCGACAAGGCCGCACCCACCGCGTGCAGCGCGCTCGCGGCTTCCCGGGTAAAGGCCGTGATCGCCGCCGAGCGGGCTTCCGGTGTGGCGTTGTTGCGCACCACGACCCCGGGGTCCGTAGGCAGCCGGACGTAGTCGTATTGCACCTCATCGAACCACTTCGCCGCTTCCACGCCGATCGCCACGTTGTGCGCCCGCGCCGCCTCGCTAAAAGGGTTCGACCAGGCCAAGCCAATGCTGTCGACGAACACACTCCCGGTGGCCGTGAGAATCGCGTCGGCGGGGAACGCCCGCGCGAACCGGCCGTCGAGGAACGTCACGACGCGCGCGATGCGGTACACGCCAAGCTCGCCGAGCTCGGTCAGGAAGCCTTCCACGTCGGTTCCGGTGCCGCGCACGGCGCGCATGTCGATCACCTGCTGCGTCGCGGCCAGCGGCAAGACCGAACCCGCTTCATCCTTCACGTCCACCACCACCGCCGAGATCAGGTTGGAGCGGGCCAGGCCCAGCGTCCATTCCATCACCTCGGTGCGGCGCAACTCGTCGTAGGGGATGTAGATCGCTCGCACGTCGAGCGGCTTCAGGAAGGTCACTACGTAGTCTGCGGTCGTGACCCGTCGCTCGACCTCGTAGCCGGCCGACACCACGTTCAGGTGGTCCGTGCGGATCTCGGCCGGGATCAGGTAGCGCCCAGCACTGTCCGTCCGCACGGAGGTCAGCCCAGTACCGATGTGGGCCCCTCCCACGCGCACCACCGTGCTGCCCTCGCGTGCGAGCACGATGCCGCGCAGCGGCTTGTTGATCGCGACGATTGCATCGGGAGCGTTGTTGAGACCCTGGTGAGGGGCAGCGTCTTTCGCCAGCGCGCCTGAACCCCCGGCCAAGCTGGCCAGGAGCACCGCGAAGAGGAAGAGAGGCATCCGCAGACGCTGACCGGACATGGGACTCCGTTCCGGGTCCCGACCACCGGCTTAATCATCGACAGGTTCTGGTTGACGGTCAACGGCGAATGTGATGCCTGGCTGAGGTAACTACGCCCTATCCGGATGGGCCCCGTTGACGCGCCGCTTCCCGTTCCGCCTCATCCTTCAGATTGGCCAGCCCCTGCGTCACAGCTACGAGATATGGGGTCATGCTGCGCCCCAAGCTCACGATGTTGGAGATCGAGTGCCGCAGGCCGGTCGCCGTCACCTCCACCGCCACTTCCGTGTGCTCCGGCTGCACGCTCAGGCGATAGTCGTAGCGCACGACCAGCCCCCGGCCCATCCGTACCCAGATCGCGATCCGGCGCGGCGACTCTTCGTGCTCCACCGACACCTGCCCCGCCTCGATGCCCTCTTGGATCTCCGCTCGCAATATCGCCCAGATCACCTTTGGCGCGGCATGAATCGCAAACGCACGCTCGTTCTTCGCCATTTTGGGAGCCTACGGTGATCTCAGGACCCCGCCAAGCTGTCGATCAGCTCCTGCAGGTCCGCGCGTCGCGTCACCCCCGCCGGGTACGACAGGCCCCGGTTGCGCGGCCAATCGATCAGATCGACCGCCACACCGTTCCGCGCCAGCAGCGCCGCCGTAGCGGCGTCGTCCTCCACATGGCGCACGACGCCCAGCGCCTCCACCACAGCGCGCTTGAACTGCGGCGGCGCCAGGCCACTGTCATTCATCACCAGATCGTGCAGATGCGACGCGATCCCCTGGCGCTCCAACCACGACTCCGTCGACCGGCGTCCACGCGCGTTTCGCGCTGTCAGCACGATCACGCGGTGTTCCCGAGTGGCGGCGGCTACGACCTCCGCCGCTAGTGGGAGGGCGGGGCGCAGTGAGTAGCGCAGGCGGTAGTACGTCGCCGCGAGGAGACTGTCCCAAGGTCGTGCCGATCCTGCGCGCGCGAGTCCCCCAGAAGGCGCCGGCTCAAGGTGTAGGTTGCGGTTGATGGTGAGGTTGCGTCCAAATGGTGGACGCGCCAGCACCCCGTCCAGATCAAACGACAAGAGCGGCAGCAATTCTTCGCTCACGACGCCCTCAGATCCACCCGTGCTGGCGGTACCACGTCACCGTCTCCGCCAGCCCAGCGGCGAGCGTTGTCGGTGGTCGCCAGCCGGTCTGCTCCGTGAGGGCGGCCGAATCGCAGACCCAGGCGCTCTGGCTCAGCTCGCTGAAGCGCGACCGATCGAGCGTTGGTGTCCCCCCCCGCGCCCGCGCCCACAGCACGCTCCCGTGCGAAACAGCATTGAACACAACGGGCGGCAGCGGAATCTGTCGGATCGACCGCCCAAAGGCCACCCCCAGCGCATCGATCAGCTCCCGCCAGGTGTAAGACCCGCCCCCATCCGCCACATGGAAGACCGCAGGCTGCTCCGCCTCCGCCGTTAGCAACGTGGATATCGCTTCGGCGAGGTCGGGCGCGTAGATCATGCTCACGCGGTTGTGTCCGTCCCCGAAGCGCAGGAGATATCCCCGACGCGCCATCTTGAAGAACGGCAGCAGCCCGGTATCCCGTGGGCCGTAGACCGCGGGGGGGCGCAACACCTGGACTTCGAGTTCGCCCGCCCGGGCCAGCAGCGCTTGCTCGCCGGCCTCCTTGGACCGCCCGTACGGCGTGATCGGATGAGGCTTGGCCGCGGGCGACTCCGCCTCCGCCGAGGGCCCCATCGCCGCCAGCGAGGACACGTAGACGAATCGCCGCACTCCGGCGCCCACCGCCGCCTCGGCCAGGGCTCGCGTGCCTTGCCCGTTCACCTCGCGATAGGTTCGCGCGTTCACCGCGGAGGTCAGCCCCGCGACATGCACCACGGCTTCCACCCCGGAGCAAGCCCTGTCCAGCGCCGACCGATCCCGCAGGTCCGCCAGTACGGACTCGTACTCCAGCGTCGCAAGCGGACCGAGATCGCTCGTCTCCCGCACACTGACCCGCAGCTCATGCCCGTCGGCGACGAGCTGCCGCGCGGTCTGACTGCCGACGAATCCGGTGGCTCCGGTCAGGAGGATGCGCACGGGCGATCAGATGATCCCGTGCCGATGGCCGATCTCCGCGAATATCTCCAGCGCGTGATCCAGCTGCTCGTCCGTGTGGGTGGCGATGTACGACGT
>JAPUIR010000011.1 GCA_027296805.1 Chloroflexota bacterium
CTGGATCCACCTCCAGGACGACCGGCCCGAAGCGCAGGGGCGGGAAATCAATTTCTACTTCGAGGGCGGCATCCGCTCCTACGTGCGCTACCTCAACCGCGAGCGCGAGGTCCTGCAAGCGACGCCGTTCGATACGCACCGTGAGGTGGACGGCAGCAGCCTGGAAGTGGCGCTGCAATACACCGACGGCCTGAATGAGCACGTCTACGCCTTCTGCAACACGATCAACACGATCGACGGCGGATCCCACTTGACGGGGTTCCGGTCGGCCCTGACGCGCCTCCTCAACGACTACGCCCGCAAGAACAAGCTGCTCAGTGACAAGGATCCCAACCTCTCCGGCGACGATGTCCGCGACGGACTGACGGCCGTGATCAGCGTGAAGATTCCAGAGCCCCAGTTCGAGGGGCAGACGAAGACGCGGCTCGGCAATCCCGAGGTCAAAGGCCAGGTGGAGTCGGTTTTCGGGGAAGCGCTGAGCGAGTACCTGGAGGGCCACCCCCGCGAGGCGCGTCGGATCATCGAGAAGTGCCTCACCTCCGCCCGGGCGCGAGAAGCGGCGCGCAAAGCCCGCGACCTCGTCGTCCGCAAGGGCGCCCTGGACGGCGCCACGCTGCCCGGAATGCTGGCCGACTGCACCGAGCGCGACCCCTCACTGAGCGAACTCTTCATCGTGGAGGGTCCCTCCGCCGGGGGCTCCGCCAAGGCCGGTCGCGACCGTCGGACCCAGGCAATCCTGCCCCTGCGCGGCAAGATTCTGAATGTGGAGCGCGCGCGGTTGGACAAACTGCTGGCGCACGATGCGTTCCGCATCCTGATCACGGCGCTGGGCGCCGGGATCGGCGAGGACTTCGAGGCGGAAAAGGTCCGCTATCACAAGGTCGTGATCATGACCGACGCCGACGTCGACGGCGCGCACATTCGCACGCTGCTGCTGACGTTCTTCTTTCGCTACATGCCGCACCTGATCGACAACGGCTATCTCTACATCGCGCAGCCCCCGCTGTTCCGCGTGCAGAACGGGAAGTCCGGCACCTGGCTATTCAGCGACCGCGAGTTAGAACGCTGGGTGGAGAAACAGAAGGACGGCGCCAAGTACTCGTTGCAGCGCTACAAGGGGCTGGGCGAGATGAACGCCGACCAGCTCTGGGACACCACCATGAACCCCGAGACGCGAACCCTGCTGCAGGTCAAGGTCGAGGGCGACGTGAGCCTGATGGACCACGAGGCGGACGAGATCTTCGCGAAGCTCATGGGGGACGATGTGGCGGCGCGGCGGAAGTTCATCGAGAGCCACGCGGCCGAGGTCGTCAACCTGGACGTGTAGGCTGGCCATGCCACGGCTAATCGTGGAATCGGACGCGGAGGGGGCGGCTCCCTTCGCCTTCAAGGCGGATTCCGGTGACTTGCTCGCCCTGCTCTCCTTTGGCTACGCGGAGCCGTTCGGTTCGCAGCACCCGCTGACCGTGTTCGTGCGCCGCCTCAAGACGTCGCATGGCATCGACGTGACACCCCTGGTGACGTTCTACGACCACGACGTGAGCGACGCCCAAGACGCCGCCAACTTGGAAGCCGCCTGGCAGGATCCGGCCCCCTTGGCGATCGCCGCGCGCGCGGCCGCCGGCCTCGTGCGGACCGACCCGGCGGCGGCAGAGTTGCAGGCGGACTACCCCGCCCTGAACACGCTACTGCTGGAACTGGCCGAGATGAGCGACCGCGCCGCCGCCCAGACGGCCCGAATCCGGCTGTCGTTCCGCATGGACTAGGCCGTTAGCCTGGCGTCATGCCGCGTAGCCCAGGCCGCTCCGAGACTGGTCGCGTCCCCCTTCCCCCAGCCGTCCGGCGCTGGTGGGAGGGCGTGCCTCGGGTCGTGGTGCGAGAGACGGGTGCGTTCCTGCTTCCGGCCTTGCTGCCGTTGCGAGCGCAGGACCGCTTGCTCGTCGTAGGCGAAAACGGCGCTGCGATCGCGTCGCTTCTGGACAGCCGCTGTCCCTTGGAGACGGCGCCGCTCTCCGCGGGATTCGCCGGCCCGGGCTCGGAGCTGCGGGCGGAGCCCGGATCGCTGCCCTTCGCCGACGCCTCACTCACCGTGCTCGTCTGCCCCCACCAGACCCGGCGCTGGGACGATGACACGCTGCTCGCCTTCCTGCGAGAGGCCTGGCGGGTGCTCACGCACAACGGAGTGCTGGTGGCATGGGATGTCGCGCGATCGCGCTCCGGGCGCGTGAACGCCGTCTGGGCGCGGCTGCTGGACGATGGGGGGCCGGTTCGGCTGCGGACATTCGCGGAGGTGGGCCGGATCGGACGGGAGGCGGGGTTCGCCTGGATCCAAACCCTGGCGCTGCGCCCGTTCCTCTGGCCTCCCGGCCCGCGTCTCGCCGTCCTGATGCGCAAGGAACACTACGACGAGCAGACCGTCCAGCTCGCCGAGGGGGAGACGCCCCCGCTAGCCGGGGGCTGAACGGTAAAGCCCGTGCGCCTCGATGTACTCGCGGGCGCCGGTCGGGACGCCGTCGGGCGGACCGCCCTTTCGCAGCCTGTCGCGCAGCTCGGTCGCGCTGAGATCCACGGGGGTC
>JAPUIR010000110.1 GCA_027296805.1 Chloroflexota bacterium
GGGTGCGCGCCAGTCGGCGATCCTGGAGGCGGAAGGGTTCGCGCAGGCGATGCGCAACGTCAACGAGGCGGCGCAGGGCGTGCACGCAAACACGATGGGGCTGCAGTACCTGGACATGCTGCGCACGCTGGGCCAGGGGGAAAGCACCAAGTGGATCATCCCCATGGAGTTCGCGAACGTGGCGAAGTCGATCGGGGATCGGTTGATGGCGATGACGGGCAGTAGCGGCTCGGCGGATGGCAAGGCCAGCTCCTAGGCCTCCCCCGTCGCCTGCGGTCACCGCATAAAAGGGATGGGATCGGCGCGGGCTGTCCCAGGTTGGGTGGGTGCTGGCCCTGTCAGATCGACAGCGCGTCGGAACGGGCCGCCCCCCGAGGGACGCGGTGCTGATAAGCCCGTTTATCCGTAGAACTCGGGTATGGCGCGAGGCACCCCCAAGTTGGGTGGGCGGTGATAGGTGAATGGGGCCCCCAACCAGTCACCCACTGTCACCGTTAAAAGGAACCGGACCGCGCGAGGCACCCCGAATGGGGGCAGCTAGGGTTGCTCGGGTTCCGCCCACACGCCCAGCCGGGCGCCCTGGGCAAGGTCCTGCGCCTCTTGATAGAGGTCGACGTAGGCCACGTCTGGCGGAAACGTCGTGATCGACGCCAGGCCGAGCGCCACCAGCGTTCCGTTCACGAACACGAACGTCCCATCGGCCTGTCGCACCCAGACGTAGCGGAGCAGGCGCTCGAAGCGGTCGCGTTCGGTGAGGTCGGTCTGCAGGAAGAGGTCGCCCTGGCCGAGGAGCTCGGTGTTCTGGTCGGTCGCCTCGTCAAACAGGGGCTCGCCGATCTCCGGCGTGTCAATGCCGATGTACCGGACGCGCTCCTCAGTGCCGTCCGCCTGGCGTACCTCGATGGTATCGCCGTCGATCACGCGGAGCAGCTCTACCGACTCCAGCTGGCTCAGCCTTGGAGCCGCCGGTCTCAACACAGCAGCGTCCTGGCGGATGATCAACTGGTCGCCCGAGACGATGAGGCTGGCGTCCGGCAGGTCGTTGAGCGCAACCAGGGCGCCCGTCGTGGTGCCAAACCGTGCCGCGATCCCGGATAGCGTGTCGCCGAACTGGATCGTGTAGACCTGCTTCGCAGGCGTCGGGAGCGGAGCGACGCTGATCGGCCTGTCGATCCCTTGGCTGGCCGGCGCCGCCTGCACTTCCTGGGCGTCCTCGTTATTCACCGGCGCCGTGGACTGAGGGGTGGACCGCGCGGGGGCGTCCTCGCCCTCATCCCCACCGCAGGCCGCGATCAGGACCGCACCAACCGTCCACATGAGAATCAGCAGCCACCTCATCGCGGGTTGTCCTCTGCCTGATGGATACCGGCCAGACGAACGATCCGCAACCGCACTTCCCCGTGGGAGCCCCGCCCTCCCCCGTCACCCGCCGTGATCCCCAAAAGGACCCGCCTCGCCAGGCACTCGCCCCTACTGATTGTGCTCCCCCTGAGTGACGCTGAGGCGCACCGCACCCGATCGGTGGCCAGCGGCCTCGATATAGGGCATGAGCTGGACCTCGCTCACGTCACAGACTTACGCCCGAGATCGTCTACGGAAATGCCCACGTAGGCAGACGGAGGTGGCTCATGGTCACGACCCTCCAACGCCAGAGCTTCGCCGAAACGCGGCTACAGCAGATCGCTCGCCTGGCAGCCCTCCAGCAGGAACGCCCGCAGGACATCAACCCGCTTGGGATAACGCTCATCCGTGGGGCCATCTTCGCGATGGTCCTCGACTGCCGCGAGGCGGGCGTGCCGATGCGCGTGATTGCCAGCGCGACGACTGGCGAATGCCCCTCTTGGCGAAGCGCAGCGCTCACGAAAAGGAAGCGCGTCGCCCCTGGTCCCACGCCCATTCGACGTGAGGCGGGCGGGTAGTCCATCAAGGAGGGTCACGATGAGGAAGCTGGCGACCAAGGCCGTCGTGAAGCTCCACGACCGACAGATGCAGCACAACCTGCAGCGCGACGAAGCGGGGCTGACGACGCTGGCCGACGCCGGGCACGCAGTAGGCAACGCTTGCACCACCGCCGCGTCTGATCCGAATCACTTCTGCCCTTAGCGCCCGCCCCCGTCGCGGGACAGCAGTCTCCAATCACACCAGGACGGAGTCCGGAGTCAATGTGAGAGGGGCTCCGGAAGGGAGCGGCACGTGTCAGCAACGAACCGGCTCCACCGCCATGTCTGGTGGGTCGTCACAGCGGTCGTCGTCGTCTCCGTCTTCCTGACGACGTTCGCGGCGATCCGCGGACTCGGCGCTCCGCAGAGTCCGCTCGGCCACCCCGTGGTCCGATCCACCGCGAATGACTCCCAGCGCACCCTCACCCCTGCGCCCTCGTCTGCGCCGCCATCTGCCGAGCCGGCCCCCTCCCTCGCGCCGGCCCCGCCCGGGCACTCGCTCGTGAACGGGGGAGCCATCGAGCCACCGATCCCGGTCGTCGAGAACCCCGAGGGCGCGGTGATCGCGGCGCGCCGTGTTCCGGTCGTCCTGCTCCCTCCGATCGACGAAGCCGCCCTCACCCTCGGCGGG
>JAPUIR010000111.1 GCA_027296805.1 Chloroflexota bacterium
ACCGGGCTGCCCGCGAAGGTGCTCTACGAAGACCGTCTGACGATCGCGCTCGCATTGGCCGAGCGCCGCAGTGAGGCGATCGGGATCGGACTCGTCTCGGTGCGGCGAACGGAGGGGGCCGTTCGCCCGGACGGGACCTTGATCGCGGCGACTGCGCGCGCGCTGCGCAGTGCGTTGCGTGACGCCGACACCGTCGCCCACCTGGGCGGTGGGCAATTCGCGCTGCTGCTCAACGACGCCTCCAGCAGACTCGGCGTTCGCAGCGCCGCGACGCGATGCATCATCCATCTGGAGCGTGAGCTGGGAGAGACGCGGGGGCACTTCAGCGGCGCCTTGGGGCTGGTGGCCAGTATGCCGCCGCACCAAGGGCAGGCAGAGCTGATCGCGCAGGCACATACGGCCCACGAGCGGGCGCTCAAACGCAGCACCTCGGATGTCACGAACTCCGATGAGTGGGCGTCGATCGCCATCTACGACAGCAGTTTCGAGGACAAGCCGGAGTCTTTGCGCGAGGTGTATACGCGCGCGAGCTAAGCAGCGCGCGCGGACCGGGTGAGCGGCAGGCGGTGATCTGGGCGGGGACGGGGTTGGCGCGCTCGACGGGATTCGAACCCATGACCTCTGCCTCCGCAGGGCAGCGCTCTATCCACTGAGCTACGAGCGCGGGTTGCTTTCCAATCTTACTGAGTTGGTGCCGAAGGAGGGACTCGAACCCACACGGGCTAATGCCCACTACGCCCTGAACGTAGCGCGTCTACCAGTTTCGCCACTTCGGCGGCTCTCTCCGCGGGACGCTCCGTCAGCGGCCCGCACTCTGCGTTTCCTGGTGGGCGATGCTGGACTTGAACCAGCGGCCTCCCGGATGTGAACCGGACGCTCTAGCCAGCTGAGCTAATCGCCCCCGTTGGCCTGAGATGGAAAGGAGCGTGGTAGCAGCGGCAGGACTCGAACCTGCGACGCGGGGCTTATGAGTCCCCTGCTCTGCCAACTGAGCTACGCTGCCAAGCCCCCCGCACCGCAGGCGCAGGTACCTCCGGATGCTACCAACGGGTAAAACAAGTGGTCAATTTGCTGGGTGTTGCCTGGGGCGCGGCGGCTCCAGGCATCCGCGGATTCTCGCGATCCGTACCTTCGGTACAAGCGACGTGCTCGGAGTGCGAGACGACGCGAGAATGAATGACTGGCCATGGGTGGCGCGTTCGCCGTGAGACCGATGAAGTCCGTGCTGCGCTTCTTTCGCGACATTCAGTTCAACCTGCTTCATCGGCCGCGCAACCGGCGGGAGCTGGCCAACCGGCTGGCGGTGGTGGCGGCGGCCGTCGTCGCGGGATTCCTGCCCTTCTTGATCGAGGGGAGCGGCCAGGCGGTGGAGGAGGTCGCGAGCAGGCAGTTCGTGGCGGCGCTGGCCGAACTCGACGAGAGCCGCGCGAGCCTCTCGGTGCTGAACGACGATCCGAACGCCAGCGCCGCGCGGATCGAGGGCCTCGAAGCCCGCATCGCCGAGTTGGTGGAGGAGACTTTCCTGGGCTACGTGGAGCGCGAGGGGGATGCGCCGCGCGAGGGGGCGCTGATTCCCGACTTCCGCTTACTCGATTTCAACGGGAGCCCGGTACAGATCAGCGCGCTGGGCAAGCCCGTCATCGTCAACTTCTGGGCCTCCTGGTGCGCGGCCTGCATTGAGGAGATGCCCGATCTGCAGCGGCTGCATGAAGCCGTGGGCGACAGGGTTGTCGTCGTGGGGGTCAATCGCGGGGAGTCGTTGCAGACGGCGACTCGCTTCGCGGACGAAACCGGGGCCTCCTATACGTTGCTGCTCGATCTGCAGGACGAACTGGGGGACAACAACGGTCCGTACCGCATCATCGGCATGCCCACGACGCTCTACGTGCGAGCCGACGGCCGCATCGCCAAGACGGTCATTGGGTTCCAGACGCTGGAGCAGATGGAGGAGCTGACGTCCGAACTGCTGGGCGAGCAACTCGACATCACGATGGAGGTGGTGGACGAGTCGTTCACGGGCCGGGTCACGGATGTGATCGACTCCCAGACCGCGAACCACGCGGTGTTCGCTGAACTCATCGACCGCTTCGCCGTCGATGCCACGCTGATCGATGACGCCGCCTGGCCGCGCAACGTCGTCGCGCAGACCAACGCTTGGAAGGTGAACTTGGACCGCTTCCGCGCCATCACCGCACCCGAGGTGGCGCTGGGCCTCTACCAACCGGTGCTGGACGCGCTGGAGTTGCTGGACGCCGCGGGCACGCTGATTCGGACGGGCGTCGAGGACGGCGATCTGGTCCAGTTGGAGGTGGGCGTCGGACTCTTCGAGGAGGCCCGCGCCGCGTTCGACGAGGCGTCCGAGGACATTGAAGGCTTCCTCTCGACGCTCTAGCCGATCGCCTCTTCCCCGGTACCCGGTGTTGACCCTGACGCCACGGCATCCATAGCCTCGGGGCGCGAGCGCGCGCAACGCGTGAGGGCGATTAGCTCAGATGGCGAGAGCGTCCGGTTTACACCCGGGAGGTCGGAGGTTCGAATCCTCCATCGCCCACCACCACTTTCCGATTGGATCGCGAATCGCCAGGCGGTCGGCGCGCTTCCAATGGCTGCCGAATTGACACGGTCCGAATCGCGTCCATAACCTCGACGTGGGATCGCCGTTGATCCCAACAAGCGGCAGCCCCGCGGTCGCGGATGACCGTCGTAGCGGGAGCGAGGGCCCGATGAGCATGTCTCTTCAGGAGTGGCTGGACTCCACCTACTTGAAGGCCGCGCAGAAAAACGGTGAGCGCCGTGAGGAGTTCCGACGCTCCAGCGGGGATGCCCTGCAGCCGCTCTACGCCCCGCAGCACAGCAATGGCTACATCGAGAAGAACGGCTTCCCCGGCGAATATCCCTACACGCGGGGGATCCAACCCACGATGTACCGCGGGCGGCTCTGGACCATGCGCCAGTACGCAGGGCAGGAGGACGCCGAGTCCAGCAATCGGCGTTACCGCTTTCTGCTGGATCAGGGACAGACGGGGCTCTCGGTCGCCTTCGATCTGCCGACCCAGATCGGCTACGACTCCGATTCGCCCATGGCCGAGAGCGAAGTGGGCAAGGTGGGGGTGGCGATCGACTCGATCGAGGATATGCGTACGTTGTTCCAGGAGATCCCGCTGGATCACGTCACGACGTCCATGACGATCAACGCCACGGCGACGACGCTGCTTGCGCTCTATGCGGCGGTGGCGGAAGAGCAGGGCATCGATCAGTCGCAGATCGGTGGGACGATCCAGAACGACATTCTCAAGGAGTACATCGCGCGGGGGACCTACATCTATCCCCCGACCCCGTCCCTGCGCTTGATCACGGACTCGTTCGCCTATTGCGCCGAGAACGTGCCGCGCTGGAACACCATCTCCATCAGCGGCTATCACATGCGCGAGGCAGGCAGCACGGCGGCCCAGGAGGTCGGATTTACGCTGTCCAACGCCATCGCGTACGTCGATGCGGCGCTTGCGACGGGTTTGGAGTTCGACACGTTCGGTGGACAGCTGTCATTCTTTTTCGCCTGCCACTCCAACTTCCTGGAAGAGATCGCGAAGTTCCGCGCCGCTCGCCGGCTCTGGGCGCGCATCGCCAAGGAGCGCTTCGGGGCGACGAATCCGCGCGCGATGATGCTGCGGTTCCACACCCAGACCGGCGGCGTCACGCTGACGGCGCAGCAGCCCGACAACAACGTGGTGCGGACCACAGTGCAGGCGTTGGCGGCCATCCTCGGCGGCACCCAGTCGCTGCACACCAATTCCTTGGACGAGGCGCTCGGTTTGCCCACGGAGCACGCCGTGGAGATCGCGCTGCGCACCCAGCAGGTGCTGGCATACGAAAACGGCGTCGCCGATGTGATCGATCCGCTGGCCGGATCCTTCTACGTGGAGGAGCTCACCGACCAGATCGAGCACGAGGCTGAGGAGTACCTGCAAGTGATCGATTCGCTCGGCGGCGCTGTGCGGGCGATCGAGCAGGGTTACCAGCAGTCGCAGATCACCGAAGCCGCCCTGCAGCTTCAGCGCGAGCTGGAGACGGAGGCCGCCGCCGCCCGCGAGGGAATCAAGCCCGGCGAACGTGGGAGGGTCAAAGTCGGTGTGAACCGCTTCGTCACGGAGGAGACGATCCAACCAGAGATTCTCCGTGTCGATCCCACGGTGCGCGAACGCCAGATCGAGAAACTGGAGCGGCTGCGCGCCTCGCGCAATGGGGTGGTCGTGCGTGACGCGCTGGACCGCATCACGCAAGCGGCCGCGGGCGAGGAGAATCTCGTCCCCCTCATCATGGGAGCGGTGAAGGACTCGGCGACGCTGGGCGAGATCTCGGACGCCATGCGGTCGGTCTGGGGCGAGCACCAGGAACACGTGGTTGTCTAGGGCCGCCCGTCACTGGACGACGTATCCTCAACGAGCGGAGTGCGTGTCGTGAGCCCTTCCCCGCGTCCAGCGCCGGACCCCAAGTTCGCCCCCGCCGAGCAGATCCGCTACTCGCTGGAGGAGGAGCGACGCTTGCTGTTGGAGGCGATCCACGGCCTGACGGAGAAAGACACGCGGGAAGCGCACGAAGACGGCGGCTGGTCCGTGCACGATGCGCTGGCCCATCGGATGTTTTGGGAGAGCGAGGAGGCGGAGGGGGTCGGTCAATATCTCCTGGGCAAGCGAATCGAGCTGCTCGACTTCCCGCTCAAGCGGATCGACGGTATAAACGTGACGGCCGTCGAGACGCTGCGCAAGCATTCCACGGAACGCCTCCTGCGCGAGATCGAGAGGACGCGCGCAGCGCTACTGGAGTTGGCGCGCAAAATCCCCGACGATGAGCTGAACCAAGAGGACAATCCGGCCAGGATCCTGCTGGGGGTCGCGATCGAGCACGATCGCGAACACCGCCAGGCAATCCAAGAGTGGCGTCGCCAGCGGGCGCACGCGGCCTTGGAAGGGTCCTCCGAGCAGCCGGGAGAGACGCGCCGAACGGGGCCCCCATGAGCCTGACCCGAATCCATCACGTCGCCGCGATCGTCCACGATGCGGACGAGGCCTTGGGCCTCTGGCGCGACACGCTGGGGCTGCGCGTCGCCAAGGACGAGGTGGTCGAGGACCAGGGTGTCCGCGGCGTGATGCTGCCGATGGCGAATTGTGAGATCGAGTTGCTGCAGCCGGTGCGCGACGACACCGGGGTCGCGCGCTTCTTGGAGGCGCGGGGCGAAGGCCTGCATCACATCTGCTTCGAGTCGACCGATGTGGCGGCCGATTTGCGCGCGGCCAAAGCGCGTGGCTTGGAGATGATCGATGAGGCACCGCGCCCAGGGCTGGCGGGGCAAATCGGCTTCATCCACCCACGTTCCAACCACGGGGTCTTGATCGAGTACGCGCAGCCGCCCACGGGCGAGCAGCGACCCGCGGCCAGCGAGGGAGGGGCCTGGGTGCCACGCCAGCTCGGCCACATCGTCTGCGCGGTCCACGATCGCGCCGAGGTGGGGGAGCGTTTGATCGAGAACTTCGGGTTCGCGGACGGGGGCCAGAACCGCTTCGAGGCGTTCGGCATCGAGAGCTGGTTCCTGGACCTGGGTGATACACAACTGGAGCTGGTCTCGCCGCTTAGCGAGGATGCATCGGATCCGCTGGTGCGTCGCCTGCGAAAGGGCGAGGGAATGTTCCGCCTCGTGCTGGAGGTTGACGATGTGGGGGCGACGGTGGCGAGGTTGCGCGACGCCGGGGTCGAGTGCACGGACCCTATGGGAGAGGCGGCGATTACTTTCGTGCGGCCCTCGACGGCGCACGGCGTCCCGCTGGTCTTCGGGTAGCGGAACGCTGGTCCGGACCCGGCCGGAGCCTTACCGTAGTCGCGCAAGCGCAGCGAGGAGGTCCGTGGCAATGGCGGAGAAGAAGATTCGAGTGGTCATCGCCAAGCCCGGCTTGGACGGCCACGACCGCGGCGCCAAAGTCGTCGCGCGTGCCCTGCGCGACGCCGGGATGGAGGTCATCTACACCGGGATTCGCCAAACACCGGAGATGATCGCGGAGGCGGCGCTGCAAGAAGACGCGAACGTGGTGGGCCTCAGCATTCTTTCCGGAGCGCACCTGGAGCTCTTCCCGCGCGTGCTGGATGCCTGCAGGGAGCGTGGGATCACGCCGGCGGACACGGTCTTCTTCTGCGGCGGCATCATCCCCGACGAGGACGTGGAAGCGCTGGAGAAGATCGGTTTCCAGGGCGTGTTTGGCCCAGGATCGAACACACAGGACATCGTGGCGTTCGTCCGCGAGCACGTGAAGCAGCCCGCCTGATCGATGACGAGGTCCGACGCGGCGACGCTGGAGGAACGCTTGCTCGCCGGGGATCGGCGGGCGCGGGCGCGCATCCTGACGGAGGTGGAGGTAGGCAGCGCACGCGGCCTGGAGGCAATGCGCGTTCTCTATCCCAAGACCGGGCGGGCGCAGACGATCGGAATCACTGGCTCACCCGGCGCCGGGAAAAGCACAGTGACGAACGCCCTGGCCAAGGAGTACCGGGCCCGCGATCGCAGCGTGGGGATCGTGGCCGTCGACCCGTCCAGCCCGTTTACCCAGGGGGCAATCCTGGGCGACCGCGTGCGGATGCAAGAGCTGACCGCCGACAAAGGGGTGTTCATGCGCAGCCTCGCCAGTCGTGGCTCGCTCGGAGGGCTCTCCGAGGGTTCGATGGACGTGATTCTGGTGTTGGATGCGTTCGGCAAGGACGTGATCCTGATCGAGACGGTGGGGGCGGGCCAGGACGAAGTGGAGATCGCCGGCACTGCGCAGACGACCTTGCTCATCAATACGCCGGGCATGGGCGACGACATCCAGGCGATGAAGGCGGGCATCATGGAGATCGCCAATGTGCTTGCCGTCAACAAGGCTGACCTGCCCGGGGCCGACATCGTGGTGAGCCAGCTTTCGGCTCTGCTCTCGCTGGCCTCCGGCGCTGCCTGGGATCCGCCCATCGTGAAGATGATCGCCACGGAGGGCGAGGGCATCCGCGAGACCGCCGACGCCTGCGATCGCCACCACGCCTACCTGCTCGAGTCTGGCGAGATGGCCGCGGTCGAGCGAGGCCGGGCGCGACGACAGATTGTCGCCCTGGCGCGCACCCAACTCCTCTCGCGCCTGGTACAGGACAGCGGGGGCGAGGAGCGGCTGGGGGAACTCGTGGCCGCGGTTGCCGAGCGCGAGGTTGATCCGCACACCGCGGTCGAGCGCTGGCTCCATCCTTCGTAGTCCGGCTTCCCAGCCTTGGTACGATGCGGCCATGACTGAACGTGTCCAGCGTCTGTGCCTGACCTACGCCTGCGACGACGCGGTGAAATACATCTCCCATCTCGATCTGATGCGGGTCTGGGAGCGTGTCTTGCGACGGGCCGGGGTGCCCGTCGTGTACTCGGAGGGATTTTCCCCGCACCCACGAATTGCGATGGCGGCCCCGCTTGCCGTGGGCGTCTCGTCCGAGGCGGAGCGGATCGACATCGTGCTGCACACGCGGGTGAGAATCGACGAGGTTGAGGGCGCAATCCGCGACCAGCTCCCGGCTGGGATGCGCGTGATCGCTGTCGAGGAGCTCGCGATGGGCGTGCCTTCGCTGCAGTCTCTGGTCCGCGCCGCCAGCTATGAGGTCTTGGTGGAGGATGCCCGTCCCCTCGGCGCGTGGGAGGTTGTCGTCGCGGAGCTGCTGGCCCAAGAATCGATCCCCTGGGAACACACGCGCGGCGAGAAGATCAAGCGCTACGACTTGCGCCCGCTGATTCACGAGATCGATGTGGTCGCTACGGGCGATGGGCAGGTCGAACTGCGGATGCGGCTGCGCAGCGATGAGAGTGGCTCCGGGCGTCCCGAGCAGGTGACCCGCGCGCTTGGCGTGGCCGAGGAGCCGCTGCGCATCCATCGCACCGGGCTTGATTTGGAGATGCCGTCAATGGCGCGGGCCGCGGCGCGTGCGGCCGGGTACGAGGCCGAGTAAGCATGTCGCGGGTCATTCTCGTTCGACACGCCCAGAGTGAGGCCAACCAGCAGGCGATGTCCTTGGGCCGCCTCGACTCTCCTCTGACCGACTTTGGGATGCGGCAGGCGGCCGCCGTCGGTGAGGCGCTGCGGAACGAGACGATCGCGCGCGTCGTCACCAGCCCGCTGAGCCGTGCCGCCGACACCGCCGCCGCAATCGCTGGACAACATGGCTTGGTGGCGGTGGCGGACGAGCGTCTGATCGAGTTGGACGTGGGACTGCTCGACGGCATTCCGTTCAAGCAGGTGCAAGAGGAGTACGCCGACTTCCTGCGCGAATGGACGACGACGGAGGCGGATGCGCTGCCTATGCCCGGCGGGGAGTCGATACTGGATGTCGCGGAGCGGTCGTGGCCCGCCCTCGCCGAACTGCTGCAGACCGAGGACGAGCCCGGTGACGAAGCGGGCACGACCGTCCTGGTCTCGCACAACTTCGTGATCAAAGTGCTGGTTTGCCTGGCGATCGAAATCGACCTGCGCTTCTGGCGCCGCTTCGAGGTCGATCTTGCCTCTCGCTCCACGCTTGCGCGGCGCCGTGGCCAGGTCGCGCTGTATGCCCTCAACGACATCTCGCATCTCAGGGATGGGCTGCGGCCCTGATCGGGCGACCCTGGTGGGGCGGCCCTGGTGGGGCGGGTGTGTTAGCGTGAAGCGCGGTGGCTGGGTCGAAGGCGCGTATGCCGGAGACCGGTTTGCCGTCCCCCCCGCTCGCCGCCTCACTCGCAACCGATCCCCTGGCGGAGGTCGCGCGACCTGCGAACGCGCCCCGGCGTCGGCTGACGCCCCTGCTCCTTTTCTTTCTGGCACTCGCGGTGGTGGGCTATTTTGTCTTCACGGCCGTGGATGGCGTGGTCAACAACAACGGCTTGGAGATGCAGATCACCACGCTGGAGGACGAGATCGCGGAGCTGGGCTGGCAGGCCGACCAGCTCAGTGCGCTGGTCGGATACCTGGACTCAGATGAGTACATCGAGCGGATCGCACGGGAAGCACTGGGCTTCGTTCGGGTCGGCGAGGAGTCGTTCGCGGTGGAGGCGCCTCCGCGCACCGGCTTGCCCATCACCCGCACGCCCTGGTGGGCGAATCTGCTGCCCATGCCCCGGTAGTCGCGCGTCCGGTCCACGGGCATGAAGCCACGCGACGCCCAGTCGTTGGTCCAGCAGATCGAGCGCGCCATGGTCGACGGGCTGAGTCGTCCCGGGCCGGCGCGAATTCTGGTCGCGGTGTCTGGCGGGCCCGACTCCGGGGCGGCCCTGTACGCACTCGCCGATCGCGCCGCGCAGCATGACTGGACGCTCGAGGCCGTCCACGTCGACCACGGCCTCGCGGACCGAGAGACGCGGGAGAGCTTCGCCCAAGCGGTCGACCGCTTGGCGGGTCGCCTGGGCGTGGACGTGCATCACGCGCAGGTCGACGTGCGGCAGCGAAGCCGGGAGCGGGGAGAGAGCGTCGAGACCGCCGCCCGTGGAGCGCGCTACGAGGAGATCGCTGCGCTCGCCCGCCGGCTGGGCGTCAACGCCGTGGTGACTGGCCACACGATCGACGACCAGGCAGAGACCGTGCTTCTTCACCTGCTGCGCGGCAGCGGGCTCGATGGCCTGGCCGGAATGCGTGTGCGTGGGTCGTTTCCGCTGCGGGAAGCCGCTTCCTGCCCGCCGTTGCTGCGGCCGCTCCTGGAGATTCGCCGCGAGGAGACACGCGCGTTCTGCGCGCTGCGGGGGATCGATGTCGTTCAGGACCCGAGCAACGATAATCTCGCGTTCACCCGCAACCGGATTCGCTCCCAGCTGCTGCCGGCCTTGCGCCGCTTCAATCCGGCCATTACGCGCGCGCTCGCGGATCTGGCGAGTGATGTGGGCCGTGATCGCGAGCTCCTGGCCGAGCTGAGCGTGCAGGGGCTGGAGGCGACGATCGAGCGCCGCGAGCCCGGCGCCATCGAGTTAAGCCGCAAGTCCGTCGTCTCGCTGCCGGACGCGATCGCGATCCGCGTACTCCGCCTCGCGGTCGAGCAGGTTGGGGGCGAGCCGCCGTCGCATGAGCGATCGTTGGCGATCTGGCGTTTGGCGCAGCGTGGCGGGCACCGGGTGGAGTTGGGCGGCACGGTGTGCGCAGAGAGCCGAGGGGACCTCCTGCGGATCTGGAGCGGTTGAGCGCCATCCAGGGGCAGAGGGCGGCGTAGCGGAGGACGCATTCCCCTGGGGGGCGTCGTTGACACGAGTGAAATCGCGATGGTACGTTCCTTGGTGCGCGCGAGCGTTCCTGCTTGGATCAAGCGGGCCCGGCCTTGAGGGCCGGGTCATTTTGTTCCGAGGTGGGGCGGTCGGGGCACCTTAACAACTGGAGAGCGAAAGTCCAGCGAGCTTGGGCGGACAAAGCCCAGCGTCGGACGCCTTGCCGTGCGTAAGCGGGGGAGGGTGGCTGGGGTTGGGTTCCTGTTCGAACATTGGATGGCTCTATGAGCCAATCGCCAATATATGGCGAGTTTGATCCTGGCTCAGGATAAACGCTGGCGGCGTGCCTTACGCATGCAAGTCGAACGAAGCCTTGCCCTTCGGGGCAAGTGACTGAGTGGCAAACGGCTGAGTAACACGTAGGCGACCTACCCCGGGGTGGGGGATAACCCGGTGAAAGCCGGGCTAATACCGCATACAGCCACCGGTTCAGACCGGTGGGCAAAACTCCGGTGCCCTGGGAGGGGCCTGCGTCCGATTAGCTAGTTGGTGGGGTAACAGCTCACCAAGGCTACGATCGGTAGCTGGTCTGAGAGGATGATCAGCCAGACTGGGACTGAGACACGGTCCAGACTCCTACGGGAGGCAGCAGCGAGGAATCTTGCGCAATGGGCGAAAGCCTGACGCAGCAACGCCGCGTGAGCGAAGAAGGCCTTCGGGTTGTAAAGCTCTTTTGTCGGGGAAGAAGATCTGACGGTACCCGGCGAATAAGCCACGGCTAACTACGTGCCAGCAGCCGCGGTAATACGTAGGTGGCAAGCGTTATCCGGAATTACTGGGCGTAAAGCGTACGTAGGCGGTTCGGGAAGTTCGTCGTGAAATCTCTCGGCTTAACTGAGAGGGGTCGGCGAAAACTCCCGGACTTGAGGAGCGTAGAAGTGGGCGGAATTCCCGGTGTAGCGGTGATATGCGTAGATATCGGGAGGAACACCAGTGGCGAAAGCGGCCCACTAGGCGCCACCTGACGCTGAGGTACGAAAGCGTGGGGAGCGAACCGGATTAGATACCCGGGTAGTCCACGCCGTAAACGATGGATGCTAGACGTGGGGGGTAATCGACCCCTTCTGTGTCGAAGCTAACGCATTAAGCATCCCGCCTGGGGACTACGGCCGCAAGGCTAAAACTCAAAGGAATTGACGGGGGCCCGCACAAGCAGCGGAGCGTGTGGTTTAATTCGATGCAACGCGAAGAACCTTACCTGGGCTTGACATGCATGGGACCGCGGTCGAAAGGCCGTTTTCCTTCGGGACCCATGTGCAGGTGCTGCACGGCTGTCGTCAGCTCGTGCCGTGAGGTGTTGGGTTAAGTCCCGCAACGAGCGCAACCCTCGCCGTTAGTTGTATTTTTCTAGCGGGACCGCTGCGGATAACGCAGAGGAAGATGGGGACGACGTCAAGTCAGCGTGGCCCTTACGCTCAGGGCTACACACACGCTACAATGGCCGGTACAACGGGCTCGCAACGTCGCGAGACGAAGCTAATCCCTTAAAGCCGGCCCCAGTTCGGATTGCAGGCTGAAACTCGCCTGCATGAAGTCGGAGTTGCTAGTAACCGCAGGTCAGCACACTGCGGTGAATACGTTCTCGGGCCTTGTACACACCGCCCGTCACATCATGGGAGTGGGTAACACCTAATATCGGTGCGCCAACCTTCGGGAGGCAGCCGCCTAGGGTGGGACTCGCGACTGGGATGAAGTCGTAACAAGGTAGCCGTAGCGGAAGCTGCGGCTGGATCACCTCCTTTCTAGGGAGTACCGTCCGCGCCCCCGCGGTGGGGGCACGGGAAACTCTTAGGTCGATTTGCAGACGGGCGCTCTTCGGAGCGCGCGTTCAAGTTCCGTCCGCACAAGCTTGCTGACTTTCGCTCTCCAGCTGTTCAGGTGCGCCGGCTGCGCCGGCGCGCACGCGCAATGTCGCGCGGGGAGTTCCACCAGGGCCATTAGCTCAGCTGGTTAGAGCGCAGTCCTGATAAGACTGAGGTCCCTGGTTCGAGTCCAGGATGGCCCACCATCCGTCCGGACTCGGCGTAGCCTCCGGGCTAGGCGGGCCTCCGGGCCGCGGGCCCTTCCCGGGGCCGTAGCTCAGCCGGGAGAGCGCCGCCCTTGCACGGCGGAGGTCAGGGGTTCGATCCCCCTCGGCTCCACCAGCTCCACGGAACTGCGCGGCTTAACACGGAGAGACGGTGCTGGTGATTAGAGCGCGGTGGCCCCACCCGTTCCCATCCCGAACACGGAAGTGAAACGCCGCAGCGCCGACGATACTTGGGGGGCAACCCCCTGTGGAAAATAGGCCATCGCCAGCCCACTCTTGAATGACCCGTCTTCGGACGGGTCTTTCTTTGCCGGGCCCTCTGTCCCATGCAAATGGAAGCGGGGCCGATGCCATGGAAGCAGGCCGGATTCGCGTGGTACCATGGCGCGCAGATTTCATGAATGGAGCCGCGACTTCAGGTCGCGCGAATAACACCGCCTTTGACTACTGACCAAACGAATCAACCCACCATGGAAGAGCTCCTCGAAGAAGAGGGGCGTGACCTGATTGAGCTGGGCCGCGGGGATGTCGTGGAAGGCGTCATCGTCGGCCGCGAGGCGCAGTCGCTCGTCGTCGACGTGGGCGCCAAGTCCGAGGGCGTCGTGGTCTCGAACGAGATGCACTCCCTCACCCCCGAACAACGCGAGGCGCTCGCGGTGGGCGACACCGTCCTCGTGTTCGTCCTTCAGCCCGACACCGAAGAGCACCAGATGGCGCTCTCGATCGATCGCGCCCGGGGCGAGCAAGGTTGGCGGGATCTGCAAGACAAGTTCGAGACCAGCGAGATCTTCGAAGCCACGGTGAGCGGTTTCAACAAGGGCGGGCTGCTGGTCAACGTCGAGGGCGTGAACGCGTTCGTGCCCCTCAGTCAGGTGATGGGCGCCGCGCCCGAAACCGAGACGAGCCCCGGCAACCTCAACGAGTTCGTGGGCCGGGCCTTGCGGCTCAAGGTGATCGAGATCAACCGCCGCCGCAACCGGGTCATCCTCTCAGAGCGGGCCGCCATGCAGGAGTGGCGCGCCGAGCAGAAAGATCGCTTGCTGGCAGAGCTGCGTGAGGGCGAGATCCGGCGCGGCCGCATCACGAGTATTCGCAGCTTCGGCGTATTCGTGGACCTCGGCGGTGCGGACGGCCTTGTGCATCTCTCCGAGCTCTCGTGGGAGCGCGACACCAACCCCGAGGAAGAGTTCCAAGTCGGCCAAGACGTCGACGTCTACGTGATGAAGGTGGACCAGGAGAGCAAGAAGATTGGGCTTTCGATCCGGCGCGCCCGTCCCGAGGAATGGGACGATGTGGTCACCGGCTACGAAGTGGACCAAGTAGTGCCGGGTCAGGTGACAAAGCTGGTCACGTTTGGCGCCTTCGTGCGCATCGATGGGCCGGTCGAGGGACTCATTCACGTTTCAGAACTGGTCGACCGGCGCATCTCGCATCCGCGCGAAGTCGTGGGCGAGGAGGACGTCGTTCCGGTCAAGATCGTACGCATTGAGCGCGACCGGCACCGGCTGGGGCTGAGCCTCCGTCAAGCCCGCGTGGAGGCGGAGCGCGACGGCTGGATCTTCAACGAGGACGGCGGCATCGCCTGGATCCCTCCCGAGACCGCCGAAAAGTTTAGCGTCGTCCAAGGAGACGCCCCACCTCCTCCGCCGACCCCGGAGCCGGAAGCTGCGGACGAGACCGAGGCCGCAGCATCAGCGGCCGCGCGCCCCGCTGAGCCCGCCCCCAAGCCGCAGACGGCCATGGAGGCCGCGCTGGAGCGTGCCGGACTCTCCGAATCGGACCTCATCAGCGAAGACTGAGGCTGATCCGCCCATCTGGCAGCTTCCCGGCGCCCATCGGGGGCTTCAGTGGCGCGCGTTATGGGTTAATCGTTTCCTGCGACGCTCACGTGCAGTTATTGGGGTGAGCCCGTACCGTGGCCAGAGTCGAGTGTATGGACGCTCGGTGGGGCGGTTGATACGCTCGATCCAGGTTGGAGTAGCGCTATGGCCGACCGTTTCGACAAGTTCACTGAGCGAGCTCGCCGCGTCCTGACATTGGCTCAGGAGGAGGCGCAGCGGTTCAACCACAACTACATCGGCACGGAGCACCTGCTCTTGGGCCTCGTCCGGGAAGGGGACGGCGTCGCCGCGAAGGTGCTCGCCAACCTGGGAGTGGAGCTGAGCAAGGTTCGCTCGGCCGTCGAATTCATCATCGGGCGCGGTGACCGCGCCGTCCTGGGCGAGATCGGGCTGACGCCTCGCGCCAAGAAGGTGATCGAGCTTGCCGTCGACGAGGCGCGCCG
>JAPUIR010000112.1 GCA_027296805.1 Chloroflexota bacterium
CGCGCGCTCGCCCTCGCCGCCTTTGCCCAGGTGGAAGCCCTGCACCAGTCCGACGAACAGACCTTCTGGTTCGCGGTCACCGGCCTCGCCAACACCCTCGCCGACCTGGACGGCGCGGCCGAGATGCTCACCCCCCTCTTCGAGCGCGCGCCGCAGTGGCGCATCCTCTTGCACCGCCTGCAGGAGCCGGTCGCCAACGCGGACCTCGCCGCTCGCTTCCCTCTGCCCAAAGACTGAGCCCTCCAACTGAGTCCCGCATCGCCCGCCGTTGTAGCCTTGCCGCAGGACGACCCGCGCGCCCCGTGCTCAAGCGCCTGCGCCTCGTCCAGACCGGAGTCAGCCATGACCACCCTCACCCTCGAAAACCTCGACATCGTCAACGCCGACCTCTACGCCAGCCAGGGCTATCCCTGGGAGGCGTGGGACATCCTCCGCCGCGAGGCCCCGGTCTACTGGTACGACCGCCCTGGGATCGATCCCTTCTGGGTCATCTCCAAGCACGACGACATCCTCGCCGTCTCCCGCGAGCCGGAGACCTTCGCCAACAACCCGCGCCTGATCATCTACCCCAAGTCCTCCGATGAGGGCGACAGCGAGACCATGCCCGAGCGCCACCTGCTCAACATGGACCCGCCGGAGCACGGCAAATACCGCAACCTCGTCAACCGCCGCTTCACCCCCCGCGCCCTCGACCTCGTCGAGCCGCACATCGAAGCTGTCGCCGACGAGGTCGTGGAGCGCGTCGTCACCGCCCTGCTCGACGAAGCCTCAACCAAGGAGAGCGTCGAGTTCGTCACCGAACTCTCCGCCCGCCTCCCCCTCGCCGTGATCTGCGACATGCTCGGTGTCCCCGCCGACCACTGGGACCGCGTCATGCGCTGGACGAACGAGACCATCGGCGCCGGCGACCCCGAATACCAAGCCGGCCGCTCCCGCGCCGACACCGTCCGCGATGCCCAGAAAGAGATGTTCGCCTACTTTGGCGAGCTCGTGGCCGAGCGCCGCGCTGAACCGAGCGAGGACATCATCAGCCTTCTGCTCGCTGCCGAGATCGAAGGCGAACCCCTCAGCGACTTCGAGATCCTCTGGTACTGCTTCCTTCTCATCCTGGGCGGCAACGAGACCACTCGCAACGCCACCAGCGGCGGCATGGCCGCCCTCATCGAGCACCCCGATCAACTCGCCCGCCTCCAGGCCGACCATGCCCACCTGCCCACCGCGGTCGAGGAGATCCAGCGCTGGACCACCCCCCACAACCAGTTCGCCCGCACCGCCACCCACGACACGGAGGTGCGCGGCCAGCGCATCGAGGCCGGGCAGAACGTCGGCCTCTACTACGCCTCCGCCAACCGCGACGAGGACGTCTTCGACGACCCCTACCGCTTCGATGTCGGCCGCGACCCCAACGAGCACCTCGCCTTCGGCGGCTACGGCGAGCACTTCTGCCTCGGCGCCAACCTCGCCCGCGTCGAGCTGCGCGTCGTCTTCCGCCAACTCCTCGAGCGCTTCACCGATTACGAGCTGACCGGCGACGTCGAGCGGCTCCGCTCCGGTTTCGTCGGCGGCATCAAGCACCTGCCGGTCCGCTTCCGCGTAGTCGCCTGAACCGAGTCGGCTGATCAAGAGCCGAACTCCAATCGAGCCAACCGACCGACACTAGGCTCCTCTCGCTTCCGCCGCCGCGCCATGCGCCCGGGCGGCACCGCGTGTACCCTTCCCGCGCATCGGAGGGCTCGCCATGACCTACCAAGACATCAAGTACGAGATCGACGGCCGCATCGCCTACGTCACCCTGAACCGTCCCGAAAAGCTCAACGCGCTCAGCAACAACCTGCGCGGCGAGATGATTCACGCCATGAAGGAGGCCGAGGCCGCCACCGAAGTCGCCGTCATCATCCTCCGCGGCGAAGGGCGCGCCTTCTCGGCCGGCTACGACCTCACCCCCTCCCGTGCCGCCACCGAGGACAGCGACTACGTCCACCCCCGTTCCCTCCTCCCCGATAGCGGCTCCACCCACCCCGGCCCCATGGAGTGGTCGCGCCACGTCGTCGCCACCAACTGGGTGATCTGGGAGCTGGCCAAACCGGTCATCGCACAAGTCCAGGGCTACTGCCTGGCCGGTGGCACGGAGCTCGCCTCGATCTGCGACTTCCGCATCGTGGCGGAGGACGCTCAGATCGGGTACCCGCCCGTCCGCGCCATGACCACCATGGACATGATGTGGGCGCCCTGGCATCTGCCCATGGCCAAGGCTCGCGAGTTCGCCTACGTCGGCGACAGCATCACCGGCGCCGAGATGGCGCGTCTCGGCTGGGCCAACTACGCCGTCCCCCTCGACGAACTCGCCTCCTTCACCGAGGAGTTCGCGCAGCGCATGTCCCACATCGACAACGACATGCTCATGTACTCCAAGCGCGCCGTGAACCGCCAGTACGAGGTCATGGGCATCCGCACCGGCCTCTGGTCGGGCACCGAGATCCAGGGCCTCAGCTCCTACCGACCCGCCGCCGGCGAGTTCGGCCGCCACGTGCAGGAGGGTGGCCTCAAAGCCGCGCTGGAGTGGCGCGACGGACCCTTCCGCGACTTCCGCGGCGCCTACGACTCCGCCCCCAAGGATCGCCCCTTGGCTGGTTCAGACAGCGGCTCCAACGGCGACGCCGCCAACCAACGCCGCGACCCCCGCTCCGGCTACGGCCGCACCTAGGGGCGTCCCGCACACGACCAGCCACCTATCCTGCCTGACACGGAGGCCGCCATGACCACCACTGAGCAAGTCCGACGCTCCTTCTGGGCCTGGGGCAGTCAGGCCCAAGAGCCCAGCGACGCCGACCGCCAAGAGCGCGCCAACGAACTCTCCCAGCGCTACAGCGTGGACCTGTCGCCGCCACCGATCCCCCAAGTCGCCGACCTCGACCTACGAACCCCCCGCATCACCGTGCCCGACAAGTTCGGCGCCTTCTGCTTCAGCGACCCCTATGAACGGGCCGCCCACACCTACGGCCGCGGCTTCTTGGAGCGCATCGCCGCCGTCAAGGGTGACTTCGCTCACCCCCCGGATTTCGTCGCGCGGCCCCGCAACGATGAGGAGATCGAAGCCATCCTCGACTGGTGCGACGTCAACGGCGTGACCGCCATCCCCTTCGGCGGCGGCTCCTCCGTCGTCGATGGCGTGCGCGTCCCGGAGTCGTCCAGCGCCGCCGTCACCATCGACCTCGGCGCCATGGACCAGGTCCTCGAAATCGACGAAACCTCCCGCGCCGCCCGCATCCAAGCGGGCGTGCTTGGACCTCACCTGGAGGACCAGCTCCGCCCCCATGGCTACACCCTGCGCCACTTCCCCCAATCGTTTGAGTGGTCCTCCTTGGGTGGCTGGATCGCGACCCGCTCCGGCGGCCACTACGCCACCAACCACACCCACATCGATGACTTCGTCGAATCCACCCGCATGATCACGCCCCGCGGCTGGTGGGAATCCCGACGCCTCCCCGGCAGCGGCGCCGGACCCAGCCCGGACCGACTCGTGATCGGCAGCGAGGGCATCCTCGGCATCATCACCGAAGCCTGGATGCGGATTCAGCGCCGCCCGACCTTCCGCGCCTCCGCCGGCGTCCGCTTCGACTCCTGGGAAGCTGGCTACGAGGCCTGCCGCAACGTCGTCCAGGCCAAGCTCTGGCCGGCCAATTGCCGCCTGCTCGACCCTGTCCAGGCCAAGAGCGACGCCGGGCTCGACGGCGAAACGGCCCTCCTCATTCTCGGCTTCGAGTCGGCGGAGGTCCCGCAGGACCGCAACGTCGCCGAGGCGGTCGCTCTCGCCCGCGACGCCGGCGGCCACATCGACGACGACGAGATCGCCATCTCCGGCGGCGGCGGCGAGACGACCGGCCGCAGCGGCTCCGTCGGCGCCTGGCGCAACGCCTTCGTCACCGGCCCCTATGAGGGCAACCTCACCGTCGGCTTGGGCCTGATCGGCGACACCTTCGAGACCGCCATCACCTGGGACCGCTGGCCCGAGTTCGACCACAACGTCCGCCAAGCCGTCTCCAAAGTGATCGACGAGGTCTGCGGCCA
>JAPUIR010000113.1 GCA_027296805.1 Chloroflexota bacterium
CTGGTCCATGCTGCGACTGGGGGCGTGGTGGACCGTCCTGGAGGAGGCGACGGATGCCAATCGGGGATTCCTGATGGGGGTCTACTCCGCCGTCGCCCGCAGCGGATCGATGGTGGGCGTCGTGGCGGGCGGGGTTCTGACCGACGCGATCGGGCACCGCTGGACCCTGACCATCTTCGCCATCGTCACGGCACTCGGCGGCCTGGCCTGGCTTGCCACCTCGGGCGGCGGGAAGTCTCCAGCCAAGCCGGCGCCGGAGGGATCGACGAGGGGCACCTTCGGTCTCGTCCTGCGCGACCGGCGCCTGTTGATGACGGGCTTGGGCGGCTTGGCGGGGATGCTGGTCTTCTCGGGCCTGCTCACCGCATCACTCGGCTTCTACCTCGACGCGCGCTTCGGCGATCGGATCGGATTGGCGGGGCTCACGATCGGGGTCGCGTCCTTCACGGGGATCGCGCTGGGCATCCGCTTCGGGATCGACTTGGTGCTCGCGCCCAGTGCCGGGAGCCTGTCGGACCGGCTGGGACGAACGCCGGTCGTGCTCACGGCGTTCGTGCTGGGGGCGGCGGGCCTGCTGACTCTGGCGGCCGCGCCACCACTCGGGATCGTGATCGTCGCGGTGATCGCGGCGTTCGTCTCGTCGACGGCGTTGATCGTCTTGCTCCACGCACGGGCGGGGGACCTGGCGCCACCGTCGCGTCGCGCCGCGGTTATGAGCGTCTACGCCACCTTCCTGGACCTGGGCTCAGCGCTGGGCCCGCTGGTGGGGCTCTCCCTGGGCACGCTGGGAGGTCTGCGCTGGGCGTTCGTGGGAGGCGGTTTGCTTCTGCTGCTGATAGCCCTGTTATACCGCCGCGTCACGACCGATGACCTCGTCGTCGGCGCGGTGGAGGTGTCGACGCCCCTCAGCCGTTGACGGCTTTGACCACCCGTGGCTGGCCGGAGAGGTCGTCCAAGACCTCGATCACGGCCATCGGAAGCATGCGCTGCAGCGCGGCGCTCACCGTGTCCTCCTGGCCGCTGTCGAGCTCGATCAGCGCGACGCCCTGGGGCGCCAGCCGCGATCCGAGCTGCGTCAGGAGTCGCAGGATGAGCTCCGTGCCGGTGGTACCGGGGGTCAGGGCCTGTCGCGGTTCGTGCTCGGCGACCTCGGGCTCGAGTTCGGCCAAGCGACCCTCCGGGACGTAGGGCAGGTTCGCCACGACGCAGTCCACGGGGCCGTTGATCGGCGTGAGCAGGTCGCCTTGGATCCAGTCGCCGGGACGACGGGGGATCAGCCGTTGCGCGTTGCGGCGCGCGACCAGCAGCGCCTCGCGGGAGACATCGATGCCGACCAGCCGGGCATCGCGGCGGTTCTTGACGATCGCGATACCGATCGCCCCGGAGCCCGTGCCTACGTCGACGACCGCCGCGCGCCGAACGCGCAGACGTCGCAAGTGATCGAGGGCAGCCTCGACGAGTAGCTCGCTCTCCGGCCGCGGGACGAGGACGTCCGGCGTCACCTCGAAATCAAGCTTGTAGAACTCGCGGTTGCCGGTGATGTAGGCCAGCGGCTCTCGCTGAATGCGGCGCGCGAGTGTGGCCTCGAAGTCGCGCAGTGCCCCCGGGTCGAGACTCTCGGTCAGGTTCGCGTAGAGTTCCGCGCGGCTCTTGGCAGCGGCGTGTCGCAGCAGCACCTCGGCCTCGAAGCGTGCGTCCTCCACGCCAGCGTCCTCGAGACGTTGGGCGGCCTCCATCCAGACGTCGCGTAGGGCGGCGCCCTTCGACTCGGTGCTCTCGCTCATCCCGTCTGCTCCTCGAGCAGGCGCGCCTCCTCGTCGGTCGCGACGGAGTCGATCAACTGGTCGAGCTCCCCTTCCAACACAGTGGCCAAGTTGTGCAGGGTGAGACCGATGCGGTGATCGGTGACGCGGTTCTCAGGGAAGTTGTAGGTGCGGATCTTCTCGGCGCGCTGGCCGCGGCCCACCTGTGAGCGGCGCTCTTCGGAGCGCTCCTCTTCTTGACGCCGCATCTCCAGGTCGTAGAGCCGCGCCTTGAGGACCGACATGGCCTTGACTCGGTTCTTGAGCTGCGAGCGCTCGTCGGTACAGGTCACGGCGATGCCGGTGGGCTCGTGGGTCAGTCGGATCCCCGACTCGACCTTATTGACATTCTGGCCGCCCGCGCCGCCGGAGTGGAAGCGATCCATGCGAATTTCGCTCGGATCGATAGTGAAGTCCATGTCCTCCACCTCGGGCAGCACCGCCACCGTCGCCGTCGACGTGTGGATCCGGCCCTGCGCCTCCGTGGCCGGCACACGCTGCACGCGGTGCACGCCGCTCTCGTACTTGAAGCGCGAGAATGCTCCCTTGCCGTTCACCTGGAACACGATCTCCTTGAAGCCGCCGGTGGGCGTCGTGTTGGCGGAGATGACCGAGGTCTTCCAGCGCTGGGCATCGGCGTAGCGCGAGTAGGCGCGGTACAGATCGCCGGCCCAGAGTCCGGCCTCGTCGCCGCCGGTGCCGGCCCGGATCTCGATGATCACATTGCGTTCGTCGTTGGGGTCCTTGGGCAGCAGCGCACGACGGGCATCTTCCCCCAGCCGCTCGATCTGCGCGCTGAGCGTCTCCACCTCGCTCTGCGCCATCGCGCGGAATTCTTCGTCGTCGGCTTCGGCCAGGACCTCTCTCGCCTGCTCCAGGTCATCTGTCGCCTTGCGATACTCGGCCAGCATGGAGATCAGTGGCTCCAGTTGGGAGCGCTCCCGCGCCAGCTCCCGCAGACGCGCGGGGTTACGGGCCACCTCGGGAGTCGCCATCTGCGCTTCGATCTCTTCGAAGCGCGCGCGCATCGCTTGAATTCGTTCCCACATGTCTGTCGCCGGACTGGGCCCCTCCGGTCGGGAGCGGCTCCTACTCCTGAGTATACGCGGCGGCCTGCTGAAGCTCCGTGACCACATCGGTCAGGGCAACACTCCGCTGTTCGCTGCGGCCCAGGTCGCGGATCTCGGCCACCCCCTCCGCCAGTTCCCGTTCGCCCACGATCACCGCGAAGCGCGCCTTCATCCGATTCGCTTGGCGGAGCTGCGCCTTGAGTGAGCGCCCGCCGTAGGCCATCGTCGCGCCCAGCCCGACGCGTCGCAGATCCGCGGCGATCCGCGCAGCCGTCGACGCGGCCTCATCGCCCAGGTTGACGATGAACACGTCCGGCTTGTCGGCGGCCTCCGGAGCGAGATCTTGCTCCTTCAGGTTGAGCGCCATCCGCTCGATACCCATGCCGAAGCCGATGCCGGGAGTAGCCGGACCACCGATCGCTTCGATCAGGCCGTCGTAGCGGCCGCCGGCCAGCAGCGTGACCTGGGAGCCCTCGCGCGCCGGAACCAGCTCAAACACCGTGTGTGTGTAGTAGTCCAACCCGCGAACCAGCGTCGGCTCCTCGCGAAACGGGATCGCCAGGCGCGTCAGCACCTCCTTGAGCGCGGCGTAGAAGGCGGCGGACTCCGCTCGCAGACTTGCCGCGATGTGGGGGGCACCCTCCTGAAAGGGACGGCAAGACCCCTTCTTGCAGTCGAGCAGGCGCATGGGCGCGCGCTCGAAGCGGTTGCGGCAGTCCTCACAAAGCGAGGCGAGGTGCGGGCGGAAGTGCTCCTGGAGCAGAGGCACGTAGGCGCTCCGGTCCTCGGCGTCACCGATGCTGTTGAGCAGGAGCGTGAGCTCGCGCAGGCCGAGCTCTTCGGCGATGCGCCAGCCCAGCTCAACGACCTCCGCGTCGAGGGCGGGATCCAACACCCCGATCGCCTCGATGCCGAACTGCGTGTGCTGCCGGTAGCGCCCCGCCTGCGGGCGCTCGTAGCGGAAGTTGGGCTGCTCGTAGTAGAGCTTGACCGGCTGGGGTTCATTGGCCAATCCGTGCTCCAGATACGTTCGACAGACCGCCGCCGTGCTCTCGGGCCGCAGGGCAAGGCGATCCCCGCCTCGGTCATCGAAGAGGTACATCTCCTTCTCGACGATGTCGGTGCCATCTCCGACACCACGCACGAACAGATCGGCGTCTTCGATGACCGGCGTGGCGATCGGTTCGTAGCCCGCGAGCCCTGCGACACGCGCGGCCGTTTCACCGACGTAGCGTTGGACCGCGAAATCGGCCGGGAGCACATCGTGGGTGCCGCGGGGCGCTCGAAACACGTCCGTCGTCCTGTCCTCGGTCGCTCGCCAAGGCAGCGACAACCGGCGGTCGCGGCCTGAACTCATCCTAGGCAGGCGAGGCGAGGCGGGGAAGCGGGCGTCAGTCCTGCCTCAGTACGCCGTCAGGGCCAACACCCCAACACTGAGCGGGACGAAGACGGCCGCTCGCTGCTACGCGCGAACGCCCTGGGCGAATGGTCAAAGCTGCGTCGTAATGCGAGAGGCGCTAGCCCCGGAAGGCCTGCGTGCCGCCGGCGCCGTAGGCGCCCTCCAAGAGCGCGCGGTCGAAGAACTGCGGCTGGACGTTCTCCGCGACATGCTCATAGAGCGCCATCTTGAAGATGCCCTCCATGGCGTTGACCACAGCGAACGCGATCGCCGCCAGTGGGACAACCACAATGGCTGCCGCGATCGGCGAGAGCGGCACCAGAATGGCAGCGGCGATGATCGCTGGGAGGAGCGCGATCATGCGGATGATGCCGAAGCCAAAGCCGGACACCAGCTGCTCTCCCCAGGTCCGGCTGAAGTAGCCCTTGGAACGCTTGATCGCCTCGATCGGGCCCACTCCTTCAACGATCAGGATCGGCACGACGAAGAACGTCATATAGGCCCAGACGGCGCCCACGATGCCGATCATCATGCGGCCGATGAACGAGTCCGTCTTGCCGCGTAGGTAGGTCAAGAGGATGAAGATGATGGCGGAGATCACGGACCAACCAAAGACGGCGCCGAGGTGCTTGTTGACGGCCGCGAAGCCCGTGCGCAGGTTGGGGTCCCCACCCTTGAGCCGGTGGCGGGCCGCGCCCATGAGGGCCGCGTTGAAGTAATTGATGACGAAGATCGCGGCGACAATCGCGAGGACACCAAGGACGATGTCGCCCGCGGTCAGCGCCGCCTCTGCGTCCAGCCGGTCCAGCGTCCCGATGGAGGCGCCAATCGCCACAGCGATTCCCACGACGATGAGCACAAAAATGCCCGACATGATCGGGAAAAGAAGCAGCTCCTTGTCCTTGCGCAGGACCGAAGCCGAGATCTTCGTGATGTTCCACGTGTTGCCGAAGGTTCGGAAAATACCACCCATAGTTAGTCAATCGTACCACGAAACGGTTCCCGATGACGCGGGCGGATGGGCAAGGGTTTTACGCAACACCGGTCCGCACGATGCAGACTCAGACCGCGTAGGCTTCCATGTCGCGCCAGTTGGGGCCGAGCTTCGTCTCGATCTTGAGCGGCACGACCATGTCGATGGCGATCGGCATCAGGTCGGCGAGCAAACCCGCGACGGCGGGCGCTTCCTCGCGGGGCAACTCGAAAATGAGCTCGTCGTGCACCTGCAAGATCATGCGCGCAACGAGCTCCTCCGCGCGGACCGCCTCATCGATCTGGAGCATCGCCTTCTTCATCACGTCGGCCGCCGTGCCCTGCACGGGCATATTGACGGCGACACGCTCAGCAGCCGCGCGGACCTGGAAGTTGGACGACTTGATCTCGGGGATGTAGCGGCGCCGCCCTAAGAGCGTCTCCGCGTAGCCGGTCTCCTTCGTCGAGGCCTTGATCTCCTCGATGTATTCGGCGACGCGTGAGAAGCGCTCGAAGTAAGCGTCGATAAACGCCTGGGCGTCGCGACGATCCAACCCCGAGCGCTGTGAGAGCCCGTGCGAAGTCAGGCCGTAAATCACGCCGAAGTTCATCATCTTGGCGATCCGCCGCATCTCCGGATCGACGTCTTCCGGGGCGACGCCATATGCGCCGGAAGCGGTCGCGGCGTGGATATCCTCATCGTTCTCGAAGGCCGCGATCATCGCCTTGTCGCCCGAGAGATGCGCCAGAACGCGCAACTCGATCTGGGAGTAGTCGGCGCCCAAAAAGACGACGTCGTCCTCTTTATCGTCGATCGCCCGCGGCAGGAAGGCTGCCCGGATCTCACGCCCCATCTCGGTGCGGACCGGGATGTTCTGCAGGTTGGGATTCTCGGAGGAGAGCCGGCCGGTGGCCGCCACCGCTTGGTTGTACTCCGTGTGAATGCGGCCGGTGTCGGGGTTGATCAGGGCCGGGAGCGTGTCGACATAGGTGGACTTCAGCTTCGAGACTTCGCGGAACTTCAAGATCTGGTCGACGATGGGATGGTCAGAGGCAAGGCGCTCCAGGGCCTGGGCATCGGTGCTGTAGCCCTGTTTGGTCTTGCGGGTCTTGGGCAGCTCCATCTCCTCGAACAGCACAACGCCGAGTTGCTTCGGGGAGCCGATGTTGAACTCGTGGCCGACCGTCACATAGATGCCGGCCTCTGCCTCCTGAATCTGCGCACCCAAGCGATCGGAGAGGTCCGTCAGACGGCTGGGATCACAGACGACGCCGGTCAGCTCCATCCGGCCCAGCAGCTCGGCCAAGGGCAGTTCGAGGGTGCGATAGATCTCCTCGATCTGGACTTCCTCGTCCAAGGCCTCGTCGAAGGTCTCCGCGAGGCGCAGGGTGGCATCCACCTCCGCCGACGCGATCTGCCCGGTCTCCTCCGCCGTGACATCAAAAAGCGAGAGCTGCTTCTTGCCCTTGCCGAGGAGATCTTCGCGGGCAGGCAGCGTGATGCTGAGCCGCTCCAGGGCCAGGGTGCGGAGCCCAGTCGCGGAGTCGCCCAACAGGTACGACTGCAGGAGTGTGTCGGCGCTGACGCCGCGCAGCGTCGTGCCTTGTCGCTGCAGGACCTTGAAGGCGAACTTGGAATCGTGGACGGCCTTGGAAGAGTCGGCGGACTCAAGCAGAGGGCGCAGCGCGTCGAGCACGGTTGCGTGGTCGAGCAGCGGAGCGCCGTCATCCGCGTGGCGCACGGGAATGTAGGCAGCGTGCCCGGGCCTGTCCGCGACGGCGTAGCCAGCCACCTCACAGCGCAGGGCGTCCCGTGTGGTCGTCTCCACCTGAAGCGCGAATCGATCCGCCGCCTGCAGTCGCTGGACCCAGGTGGCCAGCGTGGTCTCATCGCGGACCGTCTCATACTCGGTCGCGATCTCCTCGCTGGCGACATACTCCTCGCCCAGACTCTGCTCAGGCAGCCGATCGATCAGGCTGCGGAACTCGAGCTCCTGGAAGAGTTCCATCACCTTCTGACGGTCGTAGGCCTGGACCTCGGCGGCCTCCAGATCCAGCTCGATCTCCACATCGTGCCGGATCGTCGCCATCATCTTGGAGTGCCGCGCGATCTCCTCGTT
>JAPUIR010000114.1 GCA_027296805.1 Chloroflexota bacterium
GTTGGTAGGAGCCGTGTTGCTCGGCCTCAGCCTTCTGCCGGGCCATGACGCGGAGGCGACCGCCGAGCCGATCGTTGTGAGCCAGGCGAACGCGGGGGCTTTGACGTTCGGCGCCACCTTAAGCGGCGAGGCACAGCCGACGCCGGTGGAAACGGATGCAGTCGGTGGCTTTGCTTTGGAGGTCGCCGGCGGCGTCGCCACCTACACCTTGGCCCTGATCGGCATCGACGCGGTATCCCAAGCCCACATCCATCAAGGGGCCGCAGGGACGGACGGGGGCGTGGTCGCCTTCCTGGCCTCGCATGAGCCCGCCGCGGACGGCGATGTCTGGATCGAGGGCGCGCTGCGGACGAGCGATCTGATCGGCGCCCTGGCCGCGGACTGGGACGGTTTCCTGGCCGACCTCGGCGCCGGGAACCTCTACGTCAACGTCCACACCAGCGCGAATCCGGGCGGCGAGCTGCGGGGTCAGTTGATCGCCCATGCCGATGCCACCGTGTCGATCGCGGTCGCGGTGCCGGCGGGCGCGAGTCTGCTCGGCTGGTTCGGGCTCGACACAGATTCCGCCGCGGTGCTCGAGTCGCAGCCGGCCCTGACCGCGATCTGGTGGTTGGGTCCCGAGGGCTGGATCTTGGACGCTCCGGTCTTGCCCATATCCTTCCGCAGCCAGATCGCGATCGTGCGCGGCACCGCGATCGTCGTGATCGCTGGCGAGGCGACGACGGTTCAGGTGCCGCTGGCGAGCCCCGGCGTCGAGCTGACCGCGGTGCTCAGCGCCTTCGAGGAGAGCGGGGTCTCGGGTCTCGCCACGCTCAGTGCGGTGGGTAGTGGCACGCGGATCCGGGTCGCGGCGCAGGGCCTCACGGAGGGCCCCCACTCGAGTCATACGCATCACGGATCGTGCTCTGACCAGGGAATCGTGGATTTGCGCGGCACCGAATCACTGGTTGAGTTGGATGCAGACGACGCGGGCGATGCGGCAGCGACCACGATTTGGGCCGCGCACGGCCTCGATCACTTCGCCACCAACCACTACGTCGTGATTCATCGCACCAACGCGGCCAACCGGACCGGTCATGTGATCGCGTGTGGGAACGTCGTGGGCAGCCCGCCGCCCGTCGTTTGCGTATGTGCCGGGCACAGCATGCTCGTTCCAGGCCGGAGCGCCGGCATCCACTACTAGAGTTGGCCCATGGACGACCGCGAAGCGATCCGGGAGCTGGTTTCCCGCTTCTTTCTCGCCTTCGACGCGGGGGACTGGTCCGCGCTACGGCGCTGCCTGGCCGACGAGCTGACCGTGGACTATTCCGATCTGCGGGGCGAGCCGCCGCGCGTCGTCGGGGCGGACGATTACGTGGCTGCGCGGGAGGGGGCGCTGGAGGGTTTGAAGACCCTCCATCTGAGCGCGACCCCCGTCGTCATGCTGGATGGGGATCGTGCGAGCTGCACCTGCTCGGCGCACATCCTGCGCACGTCCGCGGATGGCGGGACGTTCGACACAGCCGCCCGCTACGAGTTCGGTCTGCGGCGGGAGGCCGATGGCTGGCGCGTCAGCGGCATTCGGCAGGTGGTGCTGTGGAATCGCGGCGATCCACGGGTACACGGCGCCTTGCGCGACTAGCCCGGCTGGGAATCCGCTTGAGTGGCTGTGATCGCGTAAGGATGGGCGTGCGTATAATCCATCGACGGCCGGATGCGCCGTCAGAGCGAGAGAGCGAGAAACGACCCGCGCGGCCGCGCGCGGAGCGGGGAGATCAATGCTACAGAGGAATATTTTGAAACGATTCGGGGGCCGCGCCTTGCCGTTGCTGGTGCTGACGGCACTGGTGGCGGTCTTGCTGGGCGCTGGCCTTGCACAAACCGACCGCGTCGAGGCGATCGGAGAGCCGGTCGTCATCAGTGAGGTGGACCTGGCCGGCGACGACGCGTCGATCACGATCACGAATGAGGGCGCGGACGCGATCGACATCAGCGGCTGGTTTGTCTGCAATTTCCCCGCCTACTGGCCCATTCCGGCAGGCACAACCCTGGACGCTGGAGCGTCACTGGTGATTCATGCCGGTGACGGGACCGATACGGCCGACGAGATCTTCGCCGGTGGTGGCTACGGGGCCCTGACCGGTGGCGCCGCTGGAGAGGTCGCGATCTACAACGACTTCAATTTCGAGAGCGCCGACTCGATCGTGGCCTACGTGGCGTGGGATGGAGGCGGGTTCCGCAAGGGGCTGGCGCAGGAAGCAGGCTTGTGGGGCGACACCGACGTGTCGACCGCCGCCGGTGATGTGATCGAATTGACGGGCGACGGGACCGACGCGGACAGCTACACGGTCGCGGTGGCCGTCTTCACGCCCGACGCGCTGACCTACGGCGCCACCTTGAGCGGCGACGCGCAGCCGACGCCCGTGGAGACCGATGCCAGCGGCGGCTTCTCGCTGGAGGCGTGGGGCGGTGTGGCGAGCTACACGCTCGCAGTGATCGGCATTGAGGCCTTCTCTCAAGCCCACATCCACCAGGGTGCCGAGGGCACCGACGGCGGAGTCGTGGCCTTCTTGGCGACGCACGACCCGGCAGTGAGCGGCGACCCGCACACTGAGGGCACGCTGCGCACCGGCGACCTGATTGGTGCGCTGGAAGGCGACTGGGCTGGCTTCCTGGCGGGCCTGGCGGACGGCACGCTCTACGTGAACGTGCACACGGCCGCCAACCCCGGTGGCGAACTACGTGGACAGATCGACGCAGAGACTGACGGATCGGTCTATGTGTGGGTCCCGGTGCCGGCGGGCTCGAGCCTGTTCGGCTGGTCCGGTCTCGACTCGGATTCGGCAGAACTGCTGGCCGACAATTCCGCGCTGACGCGGATCTGGTGGCTGGCTTCGACCGGGTGGATCTTGGATTCTGAGGATCTTCCCGGCGGGCTTCGCAATACGATCGCCGTTACGCGTGGCACAGGGCTTCTTCTGATCGCTTCGGAAGACACCATGATCCAGGTGCCGCTGGTCGCCCTGGGCGGCCTCAGCGCGGGACTCGTCGCGGTCGATGACAGCGGGGTGTCCGGCGTGGCGAGCTTGGTCGCATACGGAGACGGCACACGCATCCGCGTGGCAGTGCTGGGTCTCACAGAGGGCGACCACGCCAACCACGTGCATCACGGATCCTGCGACCAGCAGGGTGAGATCCACGTGCCGCTGAGCGACTTGAGCGCGGGCGCAGACGGCGAGGCGAGCGGGGCCACTGTCTGGACGGACAACGGCATCGACCACTTCGCCAGCGGTCACTACGTCGCGGTTCATGAGCTGGTGACCTTCGCCGTCATCACTTGTGGCGACGTGAACTAACCGCCCCGATTCTGAACACGCGCCGAGCGAATGAGGATTCGGCGCGCTGAGCACGAGAGCAATCAGCCGCCGCGCCATGGGGCGCGGCGGCTGCCGTTTGCGTGGCTGGATGGTTGCCGAGTAGCAGAACGGCACGGCGAAGGGCTAGCCTGACCCTGTACGACAGGGGGACCCGCTGTGACGACCGACACCGCGCCCGATCCAATCCGCATCATCTCCGCCGACTCCCACACGCTCGAGCCGGGCGATCTGTGGAAGAACCATATGTCGCCAGCCTTCCGCGACCGCGTGGAGTTGATCCACGAGTTCGAGGGGCAGAAGGGCGACTTCATCTCAGTGGCGCCCCTGCGCCCGTTCGATGTGACGAGCCTGGGCACGGCCGGTATCGAGCCAGAGGAGTACGAGAAGTTCACGGCGGGCGGCTACGCGGCCTGCCGGCCGGGAGGCTGGGACCCCGCGGAGCGCTTGAAGGACATGGACCAGGACGGTGTCGACGCGGAGGTGCTGTACGGCGGGATGACGATGCTGTTCTACGGCCATCCCGACCACGACCTGCAACGGGATGCCTTCCGCGCCTACAACGACTGGGTGGCGGAGTATCAGGCGCACGACCCCAGGCGACTGCTGGGGATCGCGTCGATCTCCGTGTGGGACGTGGAGGGAGCGATCAAGGAGATGTCGCGTGCGCGCGACCTGGGGCTGCGCGGAGTGCTGTTGTCGGCTAATCCGCCGGAGGAGCTTCGCTACAGCAATCCCGTTTGGGATCCGTTCTGGAGCGAAGCGGTGCGGCTGGAGATGCCGGTCAGTCTGCACATCCTGACCGGGGTGCACG
>JAPUIR010000115.1 GCA_027296805.1 Chloroflexota bacterium
TCAGCTCGGCCAAGCCCCGCCGCTTCTGCGATACCCGGCCTCGCTTGTACTTGATCGTCCGATCGAGGCCGAACAGTTCCACCATCCCTGCATGCGGGTACGACTCGAACGCCCAGCGACCGCGGAGCTTCGCGGGCGGTAACTCCCCCACGACGCGCAACCCGTCGCCCGCCAGCGCCCGCACCAGATCCCCGCCGCGCACGACGCCACCCAGCAGCGTCAGATTCGTGGGCAACGCCCCCGCCTCGAAACGACGGTAGAGCGCGCTCAACTCCCGGTCCGACGAGCGCATCCCCTCCTGGTTGCGCACGATCAGCGGCGCGTCGATCGCCACGATCCAGTCGCCCGGCAGCGCGCGGATCCGCTGCGCGATGTCCTCCAGATCGTGCACTGATTCGGCCACCACGAACTCGAAGCCTGCTCCTTCGCCTCGCAGCACCGCGTACCCGCTCGGATTGCGCGCCGACCACGCCAGATCGATCCCCACGAACCAGCGCTCGCTCACCACCGCCCCCTCAGGCCGCCTTGCCATTCAGGCACTTGCCATTCACACCTTCGCCAATCATGCAGAGTCGCCGTGGCGCTCGCAGGGCCAAGCGTGGTTGGTGCAGGCGTCCAAGTCCCAGATGCGCTCCAGCAAAGCCGTGTACCCGGCGCTGCTGAGTGGTGGCTCCGTGAATCCAGGACAAGCGAGATCGCGCAGCACCAGCGGCACGTAAGGTGGCTCGCCCGGCTCCCAGCCCAGCGCGATGCGGACGGAGAGGTCCAGCAGATCGACGCTCTCCACGTTGCTCGCGATCCGGTCGCCCCCGGGCGGCACGAAGACGAGGCGGTGGGGGTAAAGCGCGCAACCGTCGGGCCGCCGTTCGTAGGCGCCACAGCTCAAGTCCTCGCCCAGGAACACGCAGCGACTCTCCTCCTGCCGCAGCGTCACGAACTGCGACCAGCGCATCCCCTGCCCCAACAGCTCCTGGAGCTGCCCCGGATCGATGTCCAGGAAGTGCAGCGGCTCCTCGCCGCCCTCCCGCAGCAGCGCGACGTCTCGCTCCGACACCCCGGCCAGGTAGGGGGAACGGCAGCAGAGCGCGTCGCAGGTCTGGGGCTGGCAGCGAAAGCCCGGTGTGCCGGGTGCCACCAGTCGCTCCGGCGCGTCGGGGGCCATGCGCGCCCACGTTGCGCGCGCCACGGCTGCCCAGCGCGCGACGGCTTCGTCTCGCGCCTTGACGTCGCCCCCCGAATTGGACTTGAGTGCCTCAGAATCGAACGCTGACTGCGAGATGTCCGACCTCCAACCCGGCCCTGTAGGGTGTCGATCAATGCTACCCGTCGAGGCTCCCCGATAGACGATTTCGCTGAGCGAGTGCGATGCCGCCGATCATCGAAGCGCACCAACTGCGCAAGACCTACGGCGATCTTCACGCCGTCAAAGACATCGACTTCCACGTCGATCCGGGCGAATTCTTCGGCATGCTCGGCCCCAACGGCGCCGGTAAAACCACGGCCATCCGCATGATCTCCTGCGTCACGCCACCCACCGCGGGGAAGTTGCACGTCGATGGCCTGGACGTCGAACACGACGACCGCCAGATCAAGGCCCGCCTCGGCGTCGTGCCGCAGGACGACAACCTCGACGAGGATCTGACCGTGCGCCGAAATCTGGAGGTCTACGCCCGCTATTACGACATACCCCGCGCCATCGCGCGCACCCGCATCGACGAGGGCTTGGAGCTGATGCAGCTCAGCGAAAAGTCGAACGAGCGTATCCACGCGCTCTCAGGCGGCATGAAGCGACGGCTGATCGTCGCGCGCGCGCTGGTCAACGAGCCGCGCATCCTCGTCCTGGACGAGCCCACCACCGGCCTCGACCCCCAGGCGCGCCATCTGGTCTGGCGCAAGCTGCGCCTCCTGCGCGAGCGGGGCGTCACCATCCTCCTCACCACCCACTACATGGACGAGGCGCAGCAGCTCTGCGACCGCCTCGTGATCATGGACCACGGGATCATCCTCGACCAAGGGCGTCCGCGTGACCTGATCGCCAAACACGTCGGCAGCGACGTGCTCGAACTTCATCTCAACACGGAGGAGCAACGCGCAGTCGCGGCCGACCTGGAGCCCGCCCTCGCCGCCGGCGCCCGCCTGGAGCAGATCGAAGACGTGACCTACGTCTACGACCTCCCCGCTGAACAAGCCCAGGCCGTGGAGAGCCGGATCAGCGATCCCTACCGCGTCCAGTACCGCCGCGCCAACCTGGAAGACGTCTTCTTGACCCTGACCGGTCGGATCTTGGTCGAATGATGGCGTCGAATGAGAGGCGTCGAATGACGACGTCGAACGAGAGGCGCCGAACAGCGGGCGCCAGGGACCTTCGATGGCAACACTGACCGCCCCCACCCGGTCCAGCGGCCGCCGCAACGGGCAGCTCCCGCTGCTCGGCGTCGCCCTGCCCGGGCGGCGCACGTACCGCGTCTGGCAGCGACACCGTGATGTCTTCTTCCAGCTCTGGCGGGCCGAACTGGTGCCGCCGCTGGTCGAGCCGATCGTCATGTTCCTCGCCTTGGGGCTGGGCCTGGGCACCTACGTGGAGCTGACTGGCGACGTCGACTACATCCAGTTTCTCGCCCCCGGCGTGCTCGTCATCTTCCCCATGTTCGCCGCCGTCTTCGAGTCGCTCTGGGGCGCGTATTTCCGCCTCGACCGACAAGGCACCTACGCAGCGATCCTCGCCACCCCGGCCCGCCCGGAGGAGATCGTCGCGGGCGACATTCTCTGGGCCGCCTCGCGGATGCTGCTCAACAGCGTCCTCATCCTGATCGTGATGGCGGTCCTGACCGGCCCCTGGGATCTGATCAGCTCGCCCCTCGTGATCTTCACGCTGCCCGTCAACCTGCTGGCGGGCATCCTCTTCGCCAGCCTCGGCCTCAGCTACACCAGCCGGGCGCAATCGATTAGCCAGCTCACCTATTTCTTCAGCCTCTTCATCATGCCCATGTTCTGGTTCAGCGGCGCCTTCTTCCCCCTCGACGACCTGCCGCGCTGGGCCGAGGTCCTGGCCTGGCTCACCCCCATCTTCCACACGGTGGAGCTGGACCGGGCCCTGATCAACGGCAACGTCGCCTGGAGCGACCTCCTGCACTTGGCGGTCATCGTGGTGCTGATCCTGCCCGCGTTCTGGTTCGCGCTCTGGTCCATGCGCCGCCGCCTCGTACAGTAAGCGGCTCGTACAGTAAGCGGCTCGTACAGTAAGCGGCTGATGCAGTAGACGGCTGGTGCGGGAGGCGACCGGTGGGCTGGGCGCCGGCCCGCGAGTCCGACTAGGCCCGTCGCAATTCCACCACCGCTAGCTCCGGCCGGGCACCCAGCCGCAACGGCAACAACGACGTCCCGAAGCCGCGGCTGACGAACGTCGTCACCCCGCCGATCCGCAGCAAGCCCGCCGGCTCCCGGCGGCCCACCGAGCGAGCGTGTCGCACCGGCGCACCTAGCAGCGGGAACGTGATCTGCCCCCCGTGCGTATGCCCGCAGAGCGCCAGATCGACCTCCCCGCTGCGTGGGTGCAGCAGGCCGTCGGGGGAGTGGCTGAGGAGCAGCCGGAACCCCCCGGAGTCGGGCGCCGGTAGAGCCGCTTCGAGATCGGCGAGTCCCATGTAAGCGTCGTCGACCGCGATCAGGCGGACCAATTCGCCCTCGATCTCCAGTGAGAGATTCTCGTTCACCAACACCCGCACACCTTCCGCCTCCAACGCCGCGATCAGCGGCGCGGGATCGATCAGCCTCCGTGGCCGGATCCGACTCGTGATCGCGCGCCAGCCCATCCAAATCGAGGACACCTCTCCCAGGCCGGGGTAGCGCTCATGGCCGCCCAGGCTGGCGTACACGCCGAGCTTCGCGTCGAGTTGGCGGAACGCCTCCACCACCACCGGCCAGCCGTCCGCGGTGTCGGCGTAGTCCCCGGTCGCGACGACCAGGTCATAGTT
>JAPUIR010000116.1 GCA_027296805.1 Chloroflexota bacterium
TCGGGAGCGGCGAAACGGATCACCTGCTCGTTGAGGGCATCGATGTCGATCCCGCTGTCGGCTGGCGCGGCGTAGGTGAGGGCGCGGGTGTCGAAGGCGACAGTCGAGGCGTCGTGCTCAACGATCGATCCCGGCGCCAGGGCCTGCCCGCTCAGCATAACGAGGGGCCAGACGGTGGAGCCCAGCGCGAAGTTCGTCTGCCATTGCTCCGCGAGCCCTTCCTCGAAACCCCAGCGTTCGCCGCCGGTAAGCTCCTGCACGACCGCGACGAATTGCTCGCCGACGGGTGTGAGCGCGAGCCCGCCCGCGCCGTCGGGCGATCCCAGGCGAGCGCCCCAAGCGTTGAGACCGGTGCTGTCGGTTGTCGACGGCGGTTCGCCGATGAAGTACAAGGCGAGGGCGTGGAACGCGGCGAGGTAATCAACGACCTCGACGTTGGAGAGGGCGCCGCAGAGGGCGAGGGCACCGTCGATCTCGTCGGGGAATTCCTGCGCCATGAGTTGGGCGGTCGCGCCCCCCATCGATGCGCCGACGCAGACGGTTGTCGATGGCGTCCCAAATTCCGAGACGAAGCGATCCTTGGTTTTCAGCAGCTCATCGACGCCGTGGGCCGCGACGAAGCCGTTGGAGCGGTAGGTGCTTGCCGCCCATCCGATCCCGGCGGCCAACAGCAGCTCGCGGAAGGGGAAGGCGCCGAACCCGATGCGGGAGTTGAAGGCGGTACCCGCGTCGTTGAGGCCGCTGAAACCCCGCCCCCAGAGCAAAAGGGTGCCGTTCCAGGTGGGCGGGACCTCCATGCGCCAAGCGGCGCCATCGTCGATGCCGAAGCGGACGCGGGATCCGAACGCGGCTGCGAACTGGGGGTCCTCCAAGGTGCAGTCGTCGCAGCGGCGATCGGGATCGAGCAGGCGGCGAACCTGAGCGGGCGGGTCCTCGGCGTCGGGTTCGGGTGCCGCCTGCTGGGCGGGTGCTTGTTGCTCGGCGGCTTGTTGCTCGACAGGGGCTTGTTGGTCGGCCGCCTGCTGTTCGACAGTCTGCTGCTCGACGGCGGCTTGGGGCTGGTCTTGCGACCCCTCCGCCGCGACGGGAGGAAGCGACGGCGCATCGTCGTCGCCGCCACAGCCGACCAGGGCCAGGCCGGCCGCGCCGACCGTGGCGCGGCCCGCGCCGCGCAGCAGCGCGCGGCGTGTAAGCCGCCGTCGCCCGCGCAGCCAGCGGTCGTTCTCAGTCGTCACGCTGTCGTGACTCTCGTGCTCGATCATTGCTACCCCTCGTCGTGCCCCCGCTTGGAGTCCAGACGCGCCCCCCGTCCGCCGGGTTCCCTTGCCGCTCCATAGTCGCACGGATACATTCCATGAGGCCCGCGAGCCTCTCTCAGCCTCCAGCCAGCCCAGCCCTAGGAGCGTTGCGCAGCATGAAGATTCACGAGTATCAGGCCAAGGATCTGCTGGCGCGACACGGCGTCTCCGTGCCCCGCAGTCGCATGGTGACGAAGCTAGGCGACGTGAAGGGGGCGGCCGAAGAGCTCGGCGGCAAGGTAGTGGTGAAGGCGCAGATCCACGCGGGTGGACGTGGCAAGGGACGCGTGGTGGAGGGGCAAGGCAAGACGGCGGCGATGTTCAAGCGGTTGGAGACGAAACCGCGCCAGAACGAAGGCGGCGTGAGGGGGAGCCGGGTGGGGGGTGTGCGGCTGGCGTCGAATCCCGAGCGAGCTGTTGCGGAGGCGCGCAAGATCTTGGGCAAGTACCTGGTCACACACCAGACCGGCATCGCGGGGAAGAAGGTGCAGCGGCTCCTGATCGAGGAGCAAGTCACGATCGCCGACGAGTACTACGCGGCGGTCCTGATCGACAACGCGCTGGGCCAGGCCGTGCTGATCGTCTCGTCGGAGGGCGGCCAGGCGATCGAGGAGGTGGCCGCGAAGAATCCGAAGGCGATCGTGCGGCTCCCGATCGATCCCCACGACGGGCTGCCGCCCTACAAAGCCCGCGAGTTCGCCAAGTCGGTATTGAAGATGCCGCACGCGACAATCCTGCAAGCGGGCGCGCTGTTCTCCGGTTTGTACGACGCGTTCCTGGCCAGCGACGCCACGATGGTGGAGATCAATCCGTTCGTCGTGACTCGCGAGAACCGGGTGATCGCCGCCGACGCCAAGGTCAGCTTGGACGACAACGCGGCCTTCCGGCAGCCGTTCGCTTCCCTGCGAGACACGTCCGAAGAGGACGCGATGGACCTGCTGGCGGAGGAGTCGGGGATCGGCTCGTACATCAAGCTGGAGGGGAACATCGGCTGCATGGTGAACGGCGCGGGGCTGGCGATGGCGACGCTCGACACAATCACGCAGGCGGGAGGCGCGCCCGCGAACTTCCTCGACATCGGCACGGTCAACCGCGTGGAGCGGGTGGTCGATGCGCTGCGCATCATCAATATGGACAAGGACGTGAAGGCGATCCTCGTCAACATCTTCGGGGGCATGGCTCGCGTCGACATCATCGCCGAGGGCGTGATCGCGGGGGTGCGGGAGCTGCGCTTGAAGCAGCCGATCGTGTTGCGGCTCAATGGCTCGAATCTGGAAGAAGGGCTGGCGCTGCTGGCGGAGTCGGGGCTGGAGTTCATCACCGCCGACGACCTGGGCAGCGCGGCGCGCAAAGCCGTCGCGGCCGCGCGCGACGCGTAGCGCCCAACTCACGAACGCATTAGGAAGCGGACAGCACGATGAGCATCTTGGTCAACAAAGGCACCCGCCTGATGGTGCAAGGCCTGGGCACCGAGGGGCAGAACCAGATCCGGCGGTCGCTCGACTACAACACAACGGTGGTCGCGGGCGTGCACCCGTCGTTTCGGGGCGGTGACCGCTTCGAGGGCTTCCCGGTCTACGACACGGTGAGCGAGGCGGCCCGGCGTCGCAAGCCGAATTGCTCGATCATCTTCGTGCCAGCTCCGGGCGCCGCCGACGCGATCTTGGAGAACATCGCCGCCGAGATCCCGCTCATCATCTGCATCACGGAGGGCGTGCCGGTCCACGACATGGTGCGGGTCAAGGCTGCGCTGGGAGAGAGCAATAGCCGCCTGATCGGCCCGAACTGCCCGGGCGTGATCACCCCGGCCGCCAACTGCCGGGTGGGGATCATGCCCCCGGCGGTGTTCTTGCCGGGCCGGGTGGGGGTGGTGTCGCGCTCGGGCACGCTGGTCTACGAGGTGGTCGACCAGTTGACGCAGGTGGGGCTGGGACAGTCGACCTGTGTGGGCGTCGGGGGCGATCCGATCATCGGGACGTCGCAGGTGGAGGCGCTGGAGATGTTCAACAACGATCGCGGGACTGACGCGGTGGTACTGATCGGCGAGATTGGCGGGACGGCGGAGCAGGCGGCGGCGGCGTACATCAAGCGACACATGAAGAAGCCGGTGGTGGCCTTCATCGCGGGGGCGAGCGCGCCGCCCGGGCGTCGGATGGGGCACGCGGGAGCGATCATCGAGGGCAAGAGCGGGACCGCTCCCGCGAAGATCAAGGCGCTGGCCGACGCTGGCGCGACGATCAGTCGCAGCCCGGCCCGCATTGGCGCCACGATGCAGCGAGTCCTGCGTGAGAAGAAACTGATCGATTAGCCGTCAGCCCGCTCCGCCTCCAACGACTCCCGCAGCCGATCGAGGTGACGGCGGACGCCGCGCCGGGCGATCGCGCCCGAGACGACGGCGAACAGCGACCGCCAGCCGCTCGTCGAGGTCTCTGCACGCAAGACGAGCCAGGTCCGCTCGCTGTCGGCAGCGGCGAATTCGTAGGCGTAGGTGGCCGCGTCGTCGAAGGACTCGCTCTCTGAGCGGAAGGTGAGGCGCTCGTCGGGCTCGGCTTCGACGAGGGCGTGGCGATAGCGCCCGGCGCCCGGTCCGTGGCCGGCGACGCGCAAGTACATGGCGCCGACGATGCCGGGTTCGCCACCCGCCAGTTCCATCGAGACGGTGCCTGGCGGCCAGGTCGCGGGGCTACGAGCTTCGGCG
>JAPUIR010000117.1 GCA_027296805.1 Chloroflexota bacterium
CTGGGCACCCCCGATCAAGCTCCCGACCGCATCGCCCAGTACATCGAGGGCGGTGCGCAAGGCGTCAACATCGCCCTCCGCGCCCCCTGGGACGCGGAAGCCCTCCGCATCTACGTGGACGAGGTGGTGCCCGCCATGCGCAAGCGCTTCGACTGACAATGCCCGACCCTCGGCCTCAGCTCTCCATCGTCGGAGCCCACGAATTGACCGCGGCTCCTGGCTGGCAGATCGAGCGCATCGCGGGACCATCGAACCTCTTCGGCGCCAATGGCATCCAGTTCGGCCCCGACGGCCGCCTCTACGTCGCGCAGGCCTTCGGCGCCCAGATCTCCGCCATCGACATCGGCACCGGTCAGATCGAGCACGTCCTCAGCGGCGGCCCCATCGTCGCCCCTGATGACCTCGACTTCGCCCTCGATGGCACCGCCTTCATCACCGATGTCGCCACCGCCACGACCTGGTCCTGGCGCCCAGGCGAAGAGCCAGTCGCCCACGCCGTGAATCAACCCGCGAACAACGGCGTCACCACGACTCCCAACGGCCGCCTCTTCATCGACGAGTTTCGCCCCGGCGGGCGCCTGCTGGAGGGGCCGCGTGAGCCGGGTCAAGAATCGCGCGTCATCCTGGAGGGGCTCGACGGCCCCAACGCCCTCGATCTGGGCTCCGACGGCCGCCTCTACTTCCCCCAGGTCTTCGCCGGCGAGGTGTGGAGCCTGGATCCCGACTCCGGCGTCACCCAACGGGTGGCCGCGGGCCTGGGCTCCCCCACCGCCGTCAAGGTCGGACAGGACGACAAACTCGTCGTCTCCCTCTCAGCGGAGGGCGTGATTGCCCAAATCGACCCCCGCAGCGGCGCCATCTCCACCCTCGCGGAGGTCCCGACCGGAATCGACAACATCGCCCTCGACGCGGACGGCGGCCTCTACGTCTCGCACTACGTCGATGGCCGCGTGGCCCGCGTGCCCGTCGGCGCGGGCGCCAGCACCCAGGAGCCGCGCATCCTCAATCCGGCGGGCTTCGTGGGGCCCTTCGATGTCGCCGAGCGTCCCGGCGGCACACTCATCGTCGCGGACGGCCTCAGCCTGGCCTACGTCGAGGGCCAGATCGTCAGTCGCGTCGCCCAACTCCTCACGGCCGACAGCCCGGGCCTGATCAGCACCGTCCACGTCGCCCCCGACGGCCGCACTTTCGTCGCCGGGCGCAACGCCGTCTGGCAGTACACGCCCGCCGGACCGCGCCAGATCCGCGACGACTTCCAAGCCGCCACCGGACTGGCCCTGGACGGCGACGACACCCTCCTTCTGGCCGATCACGAAGCCGGCGTCGTCTACCGCCTCCACCCCGAGAGCGGCGACCGCGGCGATCTCACCCGCGACGTTCAGCACCCCACCCGTCTCGCCGTCGCCTCCGACGGCACCGTCTACATCAGCGACGACCAGGCCGGCCGCGTCTACGCCCAGCGCGACGGCGTCACCAGCGAGATCGACGCCGCTCTCGAAAAGCCGCAAGGGATCGTCGCCGACGAGGAGCGTGTCTTCGTCGTCGACGCCGGCAGCCAAGAGCTCGTCGCCATCGCCCGCCAGTCCGGCCAACGGGAGGTGATCGCCGCCGGCCTGCCTGTCGGCGTCCCCGCCGGCAGCACCCGCTTCGTCTCCGCCGCGGGCCTCACCCGCACCACCGACGGCTCCCTCATCATCGCCGCCGACGGCGACGGTAGCCTGCTGCGTCTGAAACCGGTCTAGCCGCCAGCCAAGACCGGGAACCGCACTCCCCGTACCATCGCTCCATGAACACGCAGCCGCCTCCGGCTCGACTGCTCCTCATTCGACACGGCCAGGCGGGCGGGCACGACACCCTCTACGGTCCCACGACTTCCCTCACCACGACCGGCCGCCTGCAGGCAGAGCGCATCGTGCAATCTCTCCACGACGCCTCTCTCCGCCAGATCTACGTCTCTCCCTTCACGCGCGCCCAGCAAACGGCGCAGCCCAGCATCACCCGCACCGGCCTGCCCTGCCAGACCGATGACCGCTTGCGCGAGTTCCACCTCGGCGACGAACAGAACTCGACCATCCACGAGCTGGTCAACAACCGCAGCTACCTCGCCACCTGGCGGGCCCATCACGGCCCCGAAGCCGGCGAAACGCTGGGCGAGTTCCAGGCCCGTGTCTCCGACGCCCTCGATGAGATCGCCAGGCGCCACGACGGAGAGGCGGTCGCTCTCTTCACTCATGCCGGTACCATCGCCGCCGCCATGCGTTGGGCGCATGGCCTCACCCCCCAGGACGACTGGCACACCGACGTCGAAGTCTCCAACGCCTCCATCACCGAGATCCACCACTGGCATCGTGGCCGCCACCCCGAGGGCGCCCCTTTTGCCTTCGCGATCGCCCGCCTCAACGACGTCAGCCACCTCGAGCCGGCACTCGTTACCGACTACTGATCCCCACCGCCCCTTGGCCCGCCCCTCTATGCTTGCTCCATGGCCAGCCTGACCGTCCACGATGTTCCCGCCCTTCGCGATCCCGTGCTCATGCTCGCCTTCTACGGCTGGAACGACGCCGCCGATGCCGCCACCGACGCCTTGCGCTACGTGCGCCGCACCGCGCGCGGATCCCGTAAAGACGAGCGCGTCGCCGAGATCGATCCCGAAGACTTCTTCGTCTTCACCGAACACCGCCCCACCGTCAGCATCACCAAGGGCACGACTCGCGAGATCACCTGGCCCACGACCGAGTTCACCGTCGCGCGCCTCGAATCCGCCAGCCAGGACCTGATCGTCGGCATCGGCACGGAACCTGACCTCAAGTGGAAGACGTTCACCGGCCACGTCCTGACCCTTATGGAGCGGCTGGGTGTGAACGAAGTCGTCACCGTCGGCGCACTCCTGGCCGACACGCCACACACCCGCCCGGTGCCCGTCAGCGGTGGCGCCAGTGACCCCAAACGTGCAGCCGACCTCGGCTTCCAGCCCTCCAGCTACGAAGGTCCGACCGGCATCGTCGGCGCCATCGGCGACGCCTGCCGCCGCAAGGGTCTCGAACACATCAGCCTCTGGGCCTCGGTCCCCCACTACGTCGCCGGCGGCCGCAACCCCAAAGCCATGCACGCACTCCTCAGCCGCCTCAACGACGTCTACACGCTCGGTCTGGACCTCTCCGACCTAGAACGACGCTCCAACCGCTACGAACGCCAGGTCAGTGAGGCCCTCAAGGACAATCCTGACGTCCAAGATTATGTCCGCAATCTCGAAGCCACCCAGTCCGGCGACGAGACTCCCTCCACCGACGCGCCGCCGCTCTCCAGCCAAGACGTGCTCGACGAAGTCCAGCGCCTCTTGACCAAAGACGGGCTCGACGGCGGCTAACCCCTCGCGCCAACACCACCCTCACCACGAAAGCCGGCCATGCCCGACGAACCGCACGTCAACGAAATCGAAGTCCGCGGACTTCTGGTCGGCGTCTTCCAGGAGAACTGCTGGGTAATCGGCAACAAGCGCACCCGTGACGCGATCTGCATCGACCCCGGCGGTCAAGCCGAAGACATCCTCCACATGGCCGATGAGATGGGCGTCCACATCAAGATCATCGCGAACTCCCACGCCCACCTCGACCACATCCTGGGCGTCCGCGAGGTGCAAGCCAAAACCGGCGCCAAGTTTCTCATGCACCGCGACGATCTGGAGATCGCCCGCAGCGTCCAAGAATCCGCCAGCCGCTTCGGCATCGAAGCCGATCCTCCGCCCGATCCCGACCTCTACATCGAAGAGGGTATGAACGTCGAAGT
>JAPUIR010000118.1 GCA_027296805.1 Chloroflexota bacterium
CGCCCCACGCCGAACTGGGCGAGCACCGCTACGAGGGGTTGCCGATGCAGTTCTCGGAGGCCCGCTGGCGTATCGAACGCGGAGCGCCGCTCGTGGGGGAGCACACCCACGATGTCCTGACCCGGCTGCTGGGCTATAGCGAGTCGGACCTGGCCGCGATGGCCGAGCAGGCCGCCATCTGATGGCCCCCGACGACCGCGCCGGCCCGGTCGAGGGGTTGCGTGTGCTCGAGATCGGCGACCGAGGCGAGATCGCGGGCAAACTCCTGGCCGACGCGGGTGCAGACGTGGTGCGTGTCGAGCCGCGCGCCGGGGTGCGCAGCCGGCACGTGGGACCCTTCGTCGCAGACGATCCGAGCGTCGGCAGCCTTCTCTTCGCCGCACGGAACACCAGCAAGCGCTCGGTCACGTTAGGGATCGAAGGCGGGGGGCGGGATCTCTGGCGCCGCCTCACCACCGGCGCGGATGTCGTGATCGACAGCCTCGACCCGCTGACGCTCGATGCCCTGGACGCCGGCTGGGAGGCATCGCACCACGGTCAAACCGTCTGGTGCTCCATCTCGCCCTTCGGTCGCGACGGTCCGCGGCGTGACTGGGTCACCACGGACCTGATCAGCCTCGCGCTCGGCGGTCCGATGATGAGCACTGGCTACGACGACCACGATCTGCCGCCCATTCGCGCAGAGGGAGAGCACAGCGTTGCGATCAGCAACGCGTACGCGGTGAGCGGCATCCTCGCCGCCCTCTGGATGCGGGACAACAGCGGAGAGGGACAGCTGGTCGACGTGTCGATCCATGAGGCCGTCAGTGCCACCACCGAGGGGGCCTTTCCCAACTGGGAGTACCTCGGGCGCCTCGTCCAGCGGCAAACGGGGCGACACTCAGCGCCCGATCCTACGGCGCCTTGGCAGCTGCAATCGCGCGACGGTCAAGACATTCTCATCCTGGGCGGCGGCATCCCCCGCGACCGGCGCGTCTGGCTTCGCCTGCTCGATTGGATGGACGAACACGACGCGACCGGCGACCTTCGCGACCCCCAGTACGAAGACGTGCTGTACCTCGATCCTCGGCACCAGCACGGGCTGCGACGCCATGTCGCGGAGAGGATTTGCGACTTCGCGAGTCAGATGGACGCCGAAAAGATGTATCGGCGAGCGCAATCGCTGCACCTGCCTTGGGCTATCGTGCGGCGGCCTGAGGAGAACCTCGACGACCCCCACTGGCAGGATCGCGATTTCTGGTGGGAGGGGGAGCTCCCGGGGTTCGACGGACTCGTGCGCTACCCCGGCGCGCCGTATCGCTTCACCAAGTCACCTGTCAGGATGCGCCGTCGGCCACCCCTCCTCGGCGAACACAACTACGAGGTCTACGTCGACGAGCTCGGGCTTCCCACATCCGACTATCGGGAACTTCTGAAGTCCGAGGGCATTTGACGGAAGACTCTAGGGCGACCCGCCCCACGCGATCTCGTCTCGTGTGGCCTCATCCGGCTATCCTGCGCCGGCATGGGGCCCCGCAGCCACCAGGATCTTCCGAGGAGGGATCATGACCAAACAGGGTGTCGAACCCGACGAGTTCAGCCAGCCTTTCTGGGACGCCGCCAACGAGGAGCGGCTCGTGATCCAGAACTGCAACGCTTGTAGCAGGCTCCAGCATCCGCCGGCGCCGGCCTGCGGGGAGTGCCGGTCAAGCGACCACCTCGAGTGGAGGGAGATGAGCGGGCGCGGCACGATCTACAACTACGGCGTCGTCCACGACTGCCCGGTGCGGCTGCTCCAAGCGGATCAGCCGTTCAACGTGGCAGTGATCATGCTCGACGACGATCCTGGCATCCAGATGTACTCCCACCTGCCCGGCACACCGGTGGACGACGTCCCGGTAGGCGCCGCCGTCGAGGTCGTGTTCGAGGCGACGGCCAACGGGCAGCGGGTCCCCGAGTGGCGAGTCGTCAGCTGACGTCCACACCTCCGGATACAAGCAGAGATTGCAGGTCAGTTGAGCCATGACGACTGAGAACGCTCCAGAATCGATGTATCGCAACGATGACGGAATGGGGTTGTGGGAGCACCGCGGGAAGGTCGCCGCCGTGGGCGTCGGCCACTCGCCGACATTCCGGCGCTGGGACGGGAAGGCCGAGACCTCGGTCGGGGCGCTCACAATCCTGGCGCTCCGGCGGGCGATCGAAGACGCCGGCGTCGCGCCGGACCAGATCGACGGTCTGGTCGTCGTCCCGGTGACCACGACCGGCGCCTTTTGGGAAGAGGGGAAGCCCGTCCCCATGGACGTGGTCAACGCCTTCACCCCCACCAGCGACCCCCTGGATGGCATTGCGAAGCTGAGTGCCGAGTGGCTGCTGGCGAACATGCCAGAGCTGACGAACGTCCAGTTCACGATGTACGGCCCGACCTGCATGTCGAACGCACTCAACGTGGTCGCCCAGGCCGTGGGGGATGGCCTCACGCACACCTGCCTCGTGGTCAAGAGCTGGCACAACTTCGAAGGCCGTTACTACCAGGGCGGCGCGAACGCCGGGGAGACGCTGCCTGGCAGCGACGCCATGACGCGGCTGTGGGGCACGCCGGCCTGCTATGGGACGGCCTTGCAGTTCGCCGAGTACTGCCGCAAGTACGGCAAGAGCCACGAGATGATGGCGGCCTTCATGGAGAACTCGCGGCGCAACGGGCTGATGTTCCCCGAGGGGTACTGGGCCCAGCACCGGCCCGAGGAGCTGACCGCTGAGGACTACCTCGCCGCGCGCTGGATTGCTAAGCCGGCGAGCCTCTTCGACAACGACATCCCCATCATGATGTCGGGGGCCTATCTCTTCACCACCGCGGAGCGTGCCCAGGACATGCGGCAGAAGCCCGTCTATATCCTCAACCATGCCTCGAGCAATACGCGGCCGCGGAGCCTCACACCGACCCTCGACGAGGTCGAGGAGGACACCGCGCGCACGGCGCGGAAGCTCTATGAGGGCGCCGGGATCACCGCCGCCGACCTTTCCTTCGAGAACATGTACGACGGCTTCTCGCTGTTCCACCAGTTTCATTTGGAAGGCCTGGGCTACCGTGGCATCAAGTTCGGCGAGGCGCTGGACTTCTACCAGACGGACATCAGCATCGAAGGACCGAACCCCGTCTCGCCCAGCGGCGGCAACATCGGCAGTGGGCGCAGTCGCGTCTGGCTGCACACCGACTGCATCCAGCAGCTGCAAGGGCGGGCGGGAGACCGCCAGGTCACGGGCGTGAAGCCCGAGGTCGCCGTCTCCGGCGGACCGATGCCTCTCAGCGGCAATTTCATGGTCTGGAGCGCCAGCCCTGACTAGCGCTGGCGAGGTCGCGGCGGACGACCTACCAGCGACGGGAGAGACGAACGTGGTAGTCCTCATCAGCTTCGACATCGATGGGACGCTCGAGGTCGGCGACCCCCCGGGCGTGCTCACCATGGACATGGTGCGGCTCGTGCAGGAGAAGGGCTTCCTGATCGGCAGCTGCTCCGATCGCACCCTCAGCGGCCAGCGAGCGATCTGGGCAGAGCACGATATCACCGTGGACTTCGTCGTCTCGAAGCAGATGCTCCCCGACGTCAAGGCCCGCTTCGAGGCGGACGTGTATTGCCACATCGGTGACCGCGAGGACCTGGACCGGCGGTACGCGCTCGATGCGGGCTTCGAGTTCCTGTGGCCGCACGAGGCGCTGGCGCACCCCTACTTCATCGCGGACGGCGGGCCCCAATCGGGTGCGTCCCCCGGCTGATCCGCCGTCCATCGCCCATCGATCACTGGGACCCGCGGACCGCAGCGGGTGCACGCGCTGGAATGGCGCTGACCCCACACGATGG
>JAPUIR010000119.1 GCA_027296805.1 Chloroflexota bacterium
CGATAGCATTCGCGCCAACTTGGAGTCGGTCGAACACTTCCTCGTCGTCCCCTTCGACGCCGCTCCCACCCCCGACGGCTGGACCGACCTGGAGTCGTTGACCGCGGCCCAGCCCAGCGAGCGGCCCGCCGACCCCGGCCTGAACGAGAACGACCTGCTCTCCATCAACTACACCTCCGGCACCACCGCCCGCCCCAAGGGCGTGATGATCACCCACCGCAACTGCTACATCAACGCCTACAACTTCATCATCCACCTGGGCATCACCCAGGACGACCGCGAGATGTGGACGCTGCCCATGTTCCATGCCAACGCCTGGGGCGGCGTCTTCGCCGTCACCGCTATGGGGGGCACCCACGTCGTACTGCGACGGGTGGGCGGCAAAGAGATCTGGGACCTGATTGAGCACGAACGCATCACCTTCGCCTGCATGGCACCCGCCGTCCTCGCCACGATCCTGGAGTACCCCGATAAGGACGCGCACACCATTACCACCCGCCCTCGCTTCACCATCGCCGGGGCGCCGCCGCCTCAGGCCTTCGTCAAGCGGCTCGAGCAGGAGTTGGGCTGGGAGTTCGTCCAGATCTACGGCCTGACCGAGACCTCGCCCATCCTCACAGTCAACGAGATCAAGACGCACCTCAACATCGAGGGCGAGGACTACTTCCGCATCAAGGCTCGCGCCGGCCACGACGTGATCGGCACCGACATCCGCGTCTTCGGCTCAGGTGGTGACGAGGTGCCCTGGGACGATGAGTCCGTCGGCGAGGTCGCTGCCCGCTCCAACGTCGTGTTGCTGGGCTATTGGCAGCAACCGGAAGAGACCGAGAAGGTCATCCGCGACGGCTACTTCTACACCGGCGACCTGGCCACCGTGAACAAGGACGGCTACATCAACATCGTCGATCGGGCCAAGGACGTCATCATCTCGGGCGGCGAGAACGTCTCCTCCCTCGAGATCGAGGACGTGCTCTACAAGCACCCCGACGTTCTTGAAGCCGCCGTGATCGGCGTCCCCTCCGAAAAATGGGGCGAGACCCCGCTGGCCATCATCGTTCCCCGTGAAGGCGCCAGCGCCACCGCGGACGAGATCATGAGCCACTGCCGCGAGAACATGGCGCACTTCAAGGCCCCCAGCCGCGTGGAGTTCGTCGAGCAACTCCCCCGCACCGCCACCGGCAAGCTCAAGAAGTTCGAACTGCGCGAGGCCTTCTGGGAGGGCCAGACCAAGCGCGTCAACTAGCCGGATTGGCCTTCTCTAGGGGCTTCCCTGCCCGAACGACGTTGCCGAGCTGGCTACAACTTGGCTACATCCGGAAATCAGCAAGCCACTATCGTTTTTCCGCCGAGCTGGTTCTGGAGCGCTGTCTTCAAACGCCCCTCGGGCTCGATGGAAGTCCTGGCTGATCAGCGTTTCAGAAGCCCAAGTTCGCGTCGCGTAGACGCGGCTCTCATCAATGAAGCGCTGCTCGACGCCGACCTGCTCGCCGACATCCGCGCCACCATCCTCGAAACCGACGGCCTGCTCAGCGTCGAAGAGACCGAAGAGGTCGAGCCGGACACCGACGAAGCACCCTCAGACTCCGGCGAAGTTGCCGACGAGCCCGTCGAGGCCGCCACCTCCAGCGACGACGCACCCGAGGTCCTAGCTCGCCGCCTCCGGCGGCACCCAGCTCACGACCGCCAGCGTGCGCATCGAATTCAAATGCTTGGGATCGTCGTCCGCGCGGCGCTCCAGCTCCGCCTGCAAGATCGTGTCCTCTGGCGAGCCCTCGGTAACCATGCACAATCGTCGCAGCCGCTCGACCTGGGGAACCTCCACCACAGGCGGACGGGGCGTGCGGCGCAACTCGTAGTCGGCGCCACGTGCGGCCAAGATCGCGATCAACTCGTTGAGCGCCGGCAGCTCCGCGAACGGCTCGCCCCGCACCGCCTCGAACAGGGACTGCGGCGGAGCCGCGCCGGCGCGCTCCCCAAGCACCGCGATACAAAGCCGTCCGGCGTGCGCCTCGTAAGCGTCGAGGAATTGCTCGATCTCACGCACGTAGTAGAGGACGTTCCAAGACAGCACGACGTCTGATTGGCCAATGAAATCGGCGGGCGGCCAGGCGAACGCGTCCAGCGCTTCGAGATTCGGCAGCTCAGCCGCCAGCTGGTGCAGGGCCGCGCTCAGGGCCGGTGACGGGTCAACCCCGCGAATCTGCTCCACAGTCCCGGCCAGCGCCGCGGCGATCCGTCCGCCGCCGGCCCCGACATCGAGGAGAGTGTCCTCGGGCCGCAACAATGGCGTCACGAGAGGAAGACCCAGCGGTTCCGCCTCTCCCGGCGTGAAGATATTGAGCAACGGCGCCCAGGTGTCGCCGCTCGCATACGCCTCCTGCGCCGCTTCGTCGCTCAGGCGCTGGGCTTGAGCCGCGTTCGCGTCGTACTGAGCTTCCCACTCCCGATAGAGTTCTGCGAGCGTGTTCACTGGTCACCCCTCGTCGCCGATTCCCACCGGGCCGAACCGTAGCAGGCGACCTGCTTGCGACCCCCGCTAGGCTCGACTTGCAACGCGCCCTGGCGAACCACAATGAATCGGCGGAGTGCTGGATCGTCGAGCGGGCGTAGAGGCGGGTCGGCTCGTGCAGGCAACGCCTCACCCCCCTTGTCTTGGGCTTAGCGACGCAAGGCCCGGGGCCACTCCAGCCAGTCTCGCCCTGCTGAGCCTCCAGTAGAGGTCCCACAGTCCAACCCCACCCCCCTCACGCACTATCCCCCCCGAAACCCCCTCCCTTTCATGACCATTGGGACGATGAACCGATCAAGACGGTACTGCCGGATCTCTTAGAACTATTGAGTACTTCCCGGCACCACCGTCCTCATCGGATCATCGTCTCTGGAGGCCTACCGAAGTCCGAGATTGTCGGCTGGACTGGCCCGTCGATGCGCTTCCTTCACGTCATCGGCCACGATGTTCACGTACATGCGTGTCACGGTGAGGCTGGAATGGCCGAGCAAGCGCTGGAGCTGGAAGGCGTTCCCTCGGTGGAGAAGTTTGGCTACATCCCGGCTACAGTGCCCTGCGCAAGCCTGTCCCTCAAGGCTCCTGATACCAGCAAGCTCAAGAAGTTCGAGCTGCGCGAGGCCTTCTGGTCGGACAAGGACCGCCGCGTGAATTAGGCTTCAGTGGTTGGGGTCGGGGGCGAGGACCAGGAACCATGGTCAGCGATGACCCAGCGGCCGCCCCGCCGCAACCCGCCGACGAACGCGCTTCTACCGTAGACCCGCTGCTCCAGTCTCCCGCCGCCTCCTTCTACGCCACCCTGGCCACGGCCATCCTGATCGGCATTCTCGGCCTGATCCTGCTCCCGGCCAC
>JAPUIR010000012.1 GCA_027296805.1 Chloroflexota bacterium
TGTCTGAGCCTTGTTGTGCTGATTTTCCGATTGGCTCAGTAGTTTGAGGCGGTTCCTCCCGGCCCGCAACCTCGGGAGGATTGGTACTCAGCTATAGCACTCTCCCCTTGTGGGACGCTCAACGCGTTTTCTAGCGTCTTCGGCAGAGGACTAGCCGGCCTAGTGTTCCAGGCCCGCGGTCCAGTTTACGACGACCGTGACCGGCTCGCTCCGACGCTCCTCCGGGGTCAGGGCGAGGATGGCCCGTTCGCCGTCCGGGGCCATGGTCCCATCCACGGCGCGCCCCAGCGGAAAGAGCTCGACCGGCTTTCCTGTTCGCAGCCTGGACCCTTGCACCGTCACGTCCACAGCCACGACCGAGCCGCCGGAAAGGTAGACCAGCTCCGTGCCGTCACGGCTCCATGCCGGATAGCCGAATCCCCCGCCCTTGGAGACCTGCCACTTGCCGCCGGGACCCGGAAACGGCGCGACGTAGATCTCGTCATTTCCCGACTCATCGGAGACGTAGGCGATCCACCGCCCGTCCGGCGAGAACTGCGCGTTCGCGGTGGCAAACTCGGTCTCCAGGAACGGGAACGGCTCCTCATCGCCCTCCATAGGCAGGATCCAGAGGTCGGAGTTCCCCGGTGGCTTGAACCGGTTGAATGCCAGGTAGCGACCATCCGGGGACCAGTCGGTGGGATTCGTGAACGTCTCCGATTCGAGCAGCGGCTCTGCCTCGCCGGCACCGCTTGCGGGCTTCACCCAGAGGTCCGGCCAGATCTTGTTGGTGCCCTGGTAGGCGATGCGGCTCCCGTCCGGGGACCAGACCGGGCTCGCCTCGTTCTGGGCTCCGAACGTGAAGCGGGTCGGGACGTCCCGCTTCAGATCGTAGATCCACAGGTCGGAGGTGCCGGAGTCCGGGTCGCCGACGGCCAGCGCAAGCTGCGTGGTGTCGGGGGAGAATTGCAGATCGGCGTAGTCGCCGGGATCCCCGAAGGAGCGGGCCTCCTTGCCGTCCCGTCCGACCCAGGTCAGGACCGCCAGGGGATTCCCCTCGCCGACCCGATAGGCGAGGACGCCGTTCTCCGAGACGGAGAAGACGCCGCGAAAGAAGCCGATGTCATACTGGATGCCCTCGGCGATGGGAAACGGGTCACCAGTGAACTCCAGCTGGTCCGGGTCGAACGCGTGCGCGAGCAGGACGCGATCGCGGACGTAGAGGAGGTGCCCGGAGGCGTAGGATACGTTGGAGCGGGCGTGCAGCAGCAAGCGGGATCTGCCTGACTCGAGGTCGCCCAGGAAGATCGCGTTGGTCTCCGCCTCGATCGTTGTCCGGTGGCTGGCGGCCATGAACACGAAGTGATGGCCGTCGGGCAGGAACGACGCCCAGCGATGGGTCGTCTCGCCCAGTGCCTCGTCGAGCGCCGTCACCGGCGTGGCGTCGCCGCCTCCGGCGGGCACCTGGTGGATCGGCTCCAGCGTGTCGGGGGAGAAGACGATGACGCCCTCGCGGTTCCAGCTCCCGGCGCGTCCGTTCGGCGCGTCGCACAGAGTCAGCGGCGGGGATCCCGCAAGATCGATCTTCTTGAGCTTTGCGTCGACGAAGAACGCCATGAATCGGCTGTCCGGCGACCAGAACGGGTGCTTGGCTCCCTCGGTGCCTGGGAGCGGCCGTGCTTCCACCGAATCGAGAGATCGCAGCCAGAGGACCTGTTTTCCCTCCGCCGTGGACGCCGCGAACGTCATGTACCGGCCGTCAGGCGAGACGGAAAGGGAACTGGCGTCGATGCCGCTGAAAGTAAAATCGTCGGCCTCCGCGGGCGGCACCACAATGAACTCCAACGGTCGGGCCTCCTGGGATGGAATCATGGCGACCGCCGCGACGGCGACCACGGCGACCGCGCCGGCGAGCCCGGCGAGCCACCATGCCAGCCGCTCCCGGCTCCGGCGGCGCCGGACCACGGGGGCGGGTGCGCCCGCCTGGGAGCCGGCCTCGGCGATCCACCGGAGTTGGAGCATGACGTCGTGGGCGGTCTGCCAGCGCTCGTCGGGGTCCTTCGCGAGGCACGTCTGGACGAGCCGGTCCAACGCTGGCGGCGCCATAGGCTGGATACTGGAGATCGACGGCGGCTCACGCTGCAGAATCGACGCGATCAGGCTGGCCTGGCTCTTTCCCCCGAACGCCTTGCGACCCGTCGCCATCTCGTAGACCACGGCGCCGAGGGCGAACACGTCACTGCGCGCGTCCGCCTCGTTCCCCTCCAGCTGTTCCGGGGCCATATACTGAAACGTCCCGAGGATCGTTCCCTCAGCGGTCAGGTCGCCCCGCACGGTTGGCAGGGAGGAGAGCTCGGAATCGGGAGCGCCCCGCGCCGGGTTGCCCACCTTGGCCAGGCCGAAGTCCAGCAGCTTCGCGCCGGACTTGGTGACCATGATGTTGCCCGGCTTCAGATCGCGGTGAAAGATTTCCTGTCGATGGGCCTTGTCGAGGGCGTCGGCGATCTCGGCGGCGATGCGCAGCACCTGGTCCAGCGGGAGGGCGCCGGACGCCAGCCGCTTGGCCAGGGTGTCCCCCTCGAGGTGCTCCAGAACCAGGAAGTGCACGCCATCCTGATGCCCGATGTCATAGAGCGTGCAGATGTTCGGATGGTTCAGGCTCGAGATCGCCCGCGCCTCGCGCTCGAAGCGCTCGCAGGCGCCCGGGTCCGAGGAGAGGTGCGAGGGGAGAACCTTGATAGCGACGGTTCGTCCGAGCCGTGTGTCGCGGGCCGCGTACACCTCACCCATCCCCCCGGCTCCGAGGGGTGCGAGGATCTCGTAGGGGCCCAGTTGTTTCCCGGCAGTCAGGGTCATGACCAGATCACTCTGGGACGCAGGAGTCGTGTCGCAGTGCCGCGCGCTCTTCTCATTATAGGGTAATAGTGGTCGAGCAATTCCGGGCACCGATGGAGAGGGTTCCTAGCGAGGGCACAGTGCCCCTTAACTTATCTCTGCTCATGCGGTTAGAACCTACTTCTGGGCTAGCGTGTGGAGCGTTCACATTGGTCCCCAATGTGCACGCAGAACGCGTTTTCTAGCGTCCTCGCGAACTCATCCGCCGGCGCCAAGGCTCTCGAGCGCCACGCATCGGAGACTCACTGCTCGAAGCAGTAGAGCAAACGTGTAAAGTTACACGGCCGGGAGCTATCGCTCGTCCACTGGGAGTCCACTAAGTCCGTTCTTCCAACTCTCGTGCTCTCGCCCCCCGCGTTCGACAGCCAATCCGAACACTTGGGTCCTCCCCTGGGGCTACCGTCGGGGTTTGTGCCCGTCCAGACCTCGCTTGCTGGGACCGCGTTGCCGTTCTCATCCCGATCGATCGGGTTCAGGAGGGGATCTATGTTGGGGTCGTCGATCAGATCGGCCCAATCGTCGGCGATCAC
>JAPUIR010000120.1 GCA_027296805.1 Chloroflexota bacterium
TGATTCTGCAACCTCGCAGCTGAGCCGGCCCCGTCCGTCGCCTGCTGTCACCGTATAAAAGGGAGGGGATCAACGTGGGCTGTCCCAGGTTGGGCGGCCTGCTCCCCCTGTCAGACCGACAGCGCGTCGGGACGGCCCGCCCCCCGAGGGGAGCCCCACTCGATGTTCGGCAACGCCGTGTTCGGATCGAGGCCGATGAAGATGAAGACGCCAGCGGGCACCGAAGCGGTACTCCTCGCCGCTGGCGCGGTCGCGGGCGACGACTTCCTGCAGCCTGCCGCCGCTGCCACGGAACTCTTCCCCGCTTCCCTATCTGGTAGCCGGCGCGTCCGATCGCCGCTGAATCGTGGGCTACTTCGCCTTGTCGCCTTTTCGGCGATTCGCAGTCGTGTTCAGCGCCCGCAAGTTCCTCGGGTTATCTGTCCCACCCTTGGCTTTCGGATTGCGGTGGTCGATTTCCCATCCGGTTCCGCCGCCTTTGCCATAGGCCGGTTTGTACATGGGATTGCCAAGCTCATCCCGCCGATGCAGATTGGGGTTCTTGCCGCGGATCTTGCTTGCCCGGTCCCAGGCCGCTTCGCGATCAGACTTCTTTACCACGGCATCTACTCCCTAGAACGGTGCTGTCTCAACGATACACCCAAGGGTTCCGCGTCGCCGGTGCGCTTCCTTGCCGCCGGTCAGTCACGGGCATCGTCAGCCCCGCCTGCCACGCGTTGATCAAGGCTCGTTCACGAGGCCCCGGGAACGGCTGCGGCGAATGAAGAACTACCCGAAGGGTGGTTGGCGCTACTACCCCATCGACGTCCGTATGCCCACGGTCTGCGACGCCTTCGATATCCCCATCCTGGTCCTCTGCGACACCCCCGGCATGATGGTGGGCCCCGAGGTGGAGAAGACCGCTCTGGTGCGCCACTGCTGCCGCCTCTTCGTGACCGGCGCCAACCTCACGGTTCCCCACTTCACCATCGTTCTGCGCAAGGCCTACGGCCTGGGTGCCCAGGCGATGGCTGGGGGTGGCTTCAAGGAGCCCATGTTCGCGGTCGCCTGGCCCACGGGGGAATTCGGCGGCATGGGGCTCGAAGGTCAGGTCAAACTCGGCTACCGGAACGAGCTGGCCGCCATGGACGACCCTCACGAACGCGCGAGGCGCTTTGAAGAGCTCGTGGAACGCGCCTACGATCGCGGCAGGGCGATCAACTCGGGCGTCTCCTTTGGCGTCGACGATGTGATCGATCCCGCCGATTCCCGCCGCTGGATTAGCAACGCCCTGCGCTCCGTCCCCAAGCGCGAACGACGCCTGGAGAAAAAGCGCCGCAACGTCGACACCTGGTAGCGGTTGAGCATCCTGGCGCAGGGGCACCCGGCGGAGAACAGCCATCCTGCCGCGCGCGAACGTAAGGCCCCCGCGGCTTGTCGCGCGAGGCACGATGACAACATCGTGGCGACCGATGCGGCGTGCGTGATCAGCGCGCAGCTCTCTTGGCGGACTCGAACCTCGCACTGGGTGCGCGCCTAGGCAATTTCACCGTCGGGCGCGCGTGCCGTTCCGCGGCCGGGCGGACGATTACATCCGGTGGCCGGGTGCCATGTAGAACCAGACCGGCTGCGGGGCGTCTTGGTCCTTGATGGCGCGCCGGGCGGCCAGGAGGAGCTTGCCCGCTTCGGTGCGCTCGAAGAACCAGGCCTCGGCCTGACGACCGCCCGGCGGGGGCCCATCGACCAGTTCGAGGGCCGCTTCCTCGTAGTACGTGCGAACGTCGTGAGCGAGGGCCATCGGGTTCTTCCCCGGGAGTTCGACGGCGGTCCAATCAGCGCCGTCCGCGATGCGCTGGAGCATGTCCAGAGCCGCGGGGACACCATCGGCGTCGACGACGCGGCCGACGCTGGTCACGCCGCGCCGTGCACGGGCACGGTCGTAGGCGTTGCGGAGCCCGTTGGCTTCGTCGACGGCAGCCGGGAGGTCGGGGTCAAAGCGGGGTGGAAGGGTGCAACTGATCGGCTCTTCGTCGGCGACGATCTGCTCGGGATGGTCCTCCAGGACAGGCCCGGACGGGCGCTCCAAGAGTGCAAAGGCGCGCCGGAGGACGTCGTGTTGGAAGTCGGCGTCGTCAGGCTTGCCCAGGGGGCGGCCGAGGGGAAACTCGCAGTGGAGAACACGCGGAGGGTGCATCCGCTCAGGGACGCTGCGGATTGTGGTGATGGCGACGGTGGAAAGCCCAGCGGCTTCGAAGACGTGGGCGAGCGTACACACGGTACGCGAACAGAGCGGTCAAACGGGGGTGAGGAGGACCACGTCGACACCCTCCGCCTTGAGCTCTGCGGCGCAGGCGGGGCCGCTATCGAGGCGGACGGTGGCAACGTCGTCCGGCTGGTTGCCGGCGAAGGCGAAGTGGCGGGGGGCAACGGAGCCGATGACGCCCTGGGCAGCCAGCTCGTCCAGGCGGTCGAGCGGATAGACCACGTTGTGGTCGATGGCGAAGGCGGAGCGGTCGAAGTTGGGGCTCCAGTGGCCGAGGATGAGCCGTCGGTCAGTGGCGTCAAGCGCGCGGTAGGTCGTATCCCCAGCGACGAAGGCATCCTCGCCTTGGGGATACAAAGCGGCTGTCGTCACGACGGCGACGCGCGCCTCGGCGAGCGGAGGGGCCGGCGTCCAGGCCGTATCTCGGAAAACAGGGACGGGGATGGTCCCGACATGGTCGCGCATCGTGGCGTCGCCGAGGGCAGTCTGCGGCATGGGGGCTCCTCTGGCTGCGAAGGTGCGACTGCAAAGTAGCATTCGCGCGCCGCAGGATCAGTGCGGCCAGCGGCGTCTTCGGACCGAGCGACGAATCCTTGCACGCCTCGATTCGCATCCCGTCGGGGACCCCTCCCGCGATCCTCACACCACGATCGGGCCATCGTGACAGCCGCTCTAGGCGTCAGCTGCGCGATGATCAGCCGCCACGATGCCATCCTTGACGACCAGGTCGACCGCTCGGACGTGGTTAATGTCATCGAGGGGGTTCCCGCGCACGGCCACCAAGTCCGCGATCTTTCCGGCCTCGATCGTGCCGACCCGGTCGCTCATGCCGCAGAGGGCCGCGGCGTGCGTGGTCGCCGCCTGCAGGGTCTGCCACGGCGTCGCGCCGGACTTGACCCACAATTCCATCTCCTGGTGCACCGCGTCCTTCTGCGGCCCGGCATCAGACCCCAGGGCCATCTTCACGCCCGCCTGGAGGGCGGCGCGGAACCAATGTCGATGCTCGTCGGCCGCCGCGTCGGCCCGATCCCAGAGGTCCGCCGGCAGCGGATGGTCCGTCACCCACTGCCGTTCGAACTCGCTCACTGCTTGAGACGGGGTCAGGTGGGAGATGCAGAGAGTCGGCACGTACCAGGCGTCCTTCTCAAGCAAGAGCTCGATGCATTCCTCGTCCATCGCGTAGCCGTGCTCCAGTGAGTGGGCGCCCAGCCGCAACGCGGCCTTCACCGCCGCCGGATTCGTGGCGTGCGCCATCACCGGGTAGTCGCGCTGGCGCGCGAGGCGAAAGGCCGCATCCAGCTCCTCTTCCAACCAGTAGAGGTGCTTGGGTTGGTCCCAGAATGGCCCCATGATGCCACCCGACAGGTTCAGCTTGATGTGGTCGACCCGATGCTCAATTTGGTCGCGAACCGCCCGCACGATCTCCGTGGGACCGTCACAGACCAAGGCGATCTCATGTCGCGGCAAGTGCCCGCCGGTCGTGGTCAAGAAGTACCCGCAGGCCGCGATGCGCGGCCCCACCCAGCGACCGGACTCCGCCGCCTCGCGGAGCGCGACATCGATGAACGCCGGCATCCCCGCACTGCGCATGCCGGTCACGCCTCCCTGGCGGAGTCCCTCACTGGCAATGGCTGCATAATCGAGTGTCCGCGCGGGCAGCGTCAGGCTGGCGGGCCGTGGAGCCAGCGGGAATAGATGTGAGTGCGCGTCCCACAGCCCCGGAATCAGATAAGCACCGTCCAGGTCCAGCACCGTGGAGTCGCTGCCGGACGTGGCTCCGGGGCGCTCGTAATCGATCTCCTCGATGCGGCCGTCGCGCACAGTCACCCGTCCCGCGCGCGGCACCGGCTGAACCGCATCGATCACGATGGCGTTGATGAGCTCAAGTGGCACGACCGCCTCGCTTTCCTGCGCTCCCCGCCTCAGAGCACGGCCCGGGGCTCTGCGAGCGCCCCCTCCGCGAACCGCCCAAAACGGAAGCTACGTAGGTCGAGCGACGGCGCCCCGTCGACGATGAGTTCCGAGACCAGGCGTCCGGCGATCGGCCCGAGCGCGAAGCCGTGACCGCTGAACCCGGCGGCCACGACCAGGCCACGCGGGTGATCGACGGCGTCGATCACCGGGACGGCATCCGGCGTGCTGTCGATTACGCCCGCCCACTGCTCCTCGCTCTCGACGGGGTCGAGCCCTGGGAGCCAGCGCCGAAACACTTGAAGGGCCCGCGCCGCGTCGCGGCGGTTCGGTGCGGGTTCGACGGCGTGACGGTGACGGAAGGGGTGCCGGCTGCGATCGCCAGCCCCGATCGAATCCACCAGATCTCGCAACAGCGGCCGACCCACGTGGATTCTGAACAACCCGCGGTTGCGCCAGTAGTTGGGGAGGAAGCCGCGAAGCTGCCGCAAACTGTCGAGCCTCACGTCGTAGTCGACCCGACTTCCGGCCAGGATGACGCGCCCGTCACGGCGTTGGCGGAAGGAGAACTCACCCGCCCACACCCCCGCTCGCGTGATGGGCGCGAGGGGCGCAGTCCGCTGGACCGTCGCTCGCACCATGCGTTGCGGCAAGACGAGGCCGAGGGGCCGCAGGAGGCGGGAGGACCAGGCGCCCGCGGCGCAGACGATGTGGCTCGTGGCGATCTCTCCTCGGTCCGTGCTGACCCCAGTCACAGTACCGGCGTCCGCGACGATCCGGTCCACCGCGCAGCCCGACACCACGGTCCCCCCGGCGTCCTCGACGGCCCGGGCGAAGGCCTGCGTGGTCTTGGCTGGATCGGCGTGTCCGTCGCTGGGGGTGTACAAGCCACCTACTACTGGACCTCGCAGATCCGGGATCAGGTCCTGGACCTCCGCTGCGGACAAGAGCTGCGCCTCCAGAGGCCACTCGTGTGCTGCATCCAGCCACCGTTCGTAGAGGGCAAGGCGCTCGGCACTGGTGGCGAGCGCCAGGTTGCCGCCGCGGGTCCATTCCAGATCCGCCTCCAGCTCCGTCTCCAACGTCTGCCAGATGCGGTTGCTCTCCATCGCCAAGGGTAATTCCAAGGGGTGGCGCCCTTGCTGACGGACGAAACCCCAGTTCCGACCGGACTGCTCCTCCCCGATCGCGCCGCGTTCCAGCAGGACGACGGAGATGCCGCGCCGCGCTAGGTAATACGCGCTGGCCGCTCCCACGATCCCCCCACCCACCACAACCGCGTCAGCCCGTTCCGGAAGCGCTGCATCCATTCCATGTCCTCGCCGGTCCGCGCCCGCCGATGCGCGGGCTCGAAGGATAGGGGGAGGAGCTGGCTCAGGGGGCAACGGGAAAGCCGGCACGATGAGCGGATCGTGGCAGAGCCTTCTGGGAGGGATGGCCGTCGCGATGGCTCATGAGGCTGGTTCGCTCGGCCCTAGGTGGCGGCGGTTGGCGCGGACAGGTTCCACGCCCGAGCGACGAGCTCGTAGGAGCGGCGGCGATCCGCATGGTCGTAGACCATCGTGATCAGCATCAGTTCGTCGACCTGGTATCGATCAACCAGCTCGTCGAGTTGCGCCCGCACGGACGCCGCGTCCCCTTTGACCATCGGTCCTTCCCAGTGGCGGCGCAGGTCGCGCTCCGTCGGTGTCCAGTCATAGTTGGCGACCTCTTCCGGAGTCACCATCTGCATCGGACGGCCCTGCCGGAGGCGCGTAAACGACAGCGCGCTCGGCCCGGCGAGGTAGTCGGCCTGTGCATCGGTCTCCGCACAGACCACCGAAACGCCGATCATCGAATAGGGCTGCGCCAGCCATTCCGATGGCTTGAATGAGCTCCGGTAGGCCGCCAACGCCGCTGCCGTGTCGCCCGCGGAGAAGTGGTGGGCGAAGGAGAAGGGGATCCCCAGCTGACCGGCGACCTGCGCCCCGTAATCGCTTGAGCCCAGCATCCAGAGGGCGGGTCGGTAGCCTTGCGCCGGGGTGGCGATGATGTGCGGATGGGTGCCGTCGAAATAGGCGAGGAGTTCGCCGAGCTGGCTGAGGAACGAATCGTCGCTCGTGATCGGCGCCCGTCGCAGCGCGGC
>JAPUIR010000121.1 GCA_027296805.1 Chloroflexota bacterium
TCGACTGCGCCAAGCAATACGAGGCGGCGCTGCCCAACGCGACGCTGGAAATCGTGAGCGGAGCCGGCCATCTGGTTGAGATGGAACAGCCCGAAACTCTCGCCGCTCTGATCACGGGGTTTGCGGACAACGCCTGATCGCCTTCATGCGAGGCGTGCAGGATGCGACGTATGCAGGGCGGAGGACTGTACCGCCCTTGAAGGGAACAGCGAATGTTCATCGGCTACTTCACGGAGCGGCCCTACCAGGACACGGAGTCGGGATACTTTGGCGCGGCGGGTCGCGACATTGAGGACCTGACGCTCTCCAACTCCTCCTACGACCCCAGGCTGGGCGCGGACCTCTACAACCGCTACCTGGACGAGAAGGTCTACGCCGAAGAGATGGGCTTCGACGGCCTCATGCTCAACGAACATCACAGCACGCCCTTCTGCATGGGCGGCGTAATGAACGTCGAAGCAGCGATCCTGGCCCGCATCACCAAGCGCGCCAAGATCGTGCTGCTGGGCAACGTGCTCCCGATCTGGGAGGACCCCCTCTGGCTGGCGGAAGAACTCGCCGAGATCGACATGATCTCCCGCGGTCGACTGGTCACGGGCTGGGTGCGCGGCACCGGTCGTGAGAGCGTCGCCCACAACTCGCAATCGCCCTTTAACTGGGAGCGCTTCCAGGAGGCCCACGACTTCATCATCAAGGCCTGGACCACCCCCGGTCCCTGGCGCTGGGAGGGCGAGCATTACAACTTCCGCTACGTGAACCCCTGGGCGCGCCCCTACCAGGATCCGCACCCGCCCATCTGGATCCCCGGCGTGATGAGCCGTAACACCGTCGCCTGGGCGGCCGAGCATCGCTACCCCTACATCATGCTCGCCACCGAGATCGAGCCGACCAAGCAGTCCTTCGCCTATTACCACGAGCAGGCCAAAGAGGCCGGCTACGAAGCGGGCACCCAGCACACCGGCTACCTCTTCAAGGTCCACGTGGATGAGACCGAAGAGTTGGCCGAGCAAGCCGCCCGCAAGTACATCCAGGGGCCCAGCAACCCCTTCCTCGAAGGCAATCAGGGCAAAGTCCGCGGCTTCATCCAAAACCTCCCCGGCATGACCTCCCGCACGCAGCTCCTGCCGACCGTCGCCAACTTCGCGGCCGCCGCCGCTCGCGGCCGCCAGGTCCAACAGGCCGAGGCCCGGCCCGACGATCAAGACAAGGCAGACTTCCTCGGCACCTTCGACGAGCAGATCGATAAGATGAGCATCATCTGCGGCACCCCCAAGACTGTCATGCCCAAGATCCGCAAGGTCCTCGAAGAGCTGCGCCCGGGCAGCATCTTCTTCTGGGACGGCGACGGCGCCATGACGCACGATGACTCCATGCGCAGCCTGCGCCTCATGGGCGAGGAGGTCATCCCCGCCACCCGCGAAATCGCGGCTGAACTCGATCTCAGCGGCCCCTTCGAAATCAATCCGGCCACCAACGAGCCGGCGGTCGCCGTCAGCTAGTCGCAATTCGTCACGCGAAACCAGAGGGCGCCCATCGGGGCGCCCTCTGTGCGTGCCAGACTGGAACGGCCTGGAGTGACGAATGCCGCAGCAAGACGTCGATGTCGCGGTTGTCGGCGGCGGACCCGCCGGCAGCGCCGCCGCCACCCTGCTCGCGCGCCGGGGCTGGCGCGTCGTCCTCCTGGAGCGCGAGCGCTTCCCCCGCGAGCACGTGGGCGAATCGCTTCTCCCGGCTTCGCTCCCGATCCTCAAGGACCTCGGCGTCCTTGACGCCGTCGAGCAAGCGGGATTCGTCAAGAAGGCCGGCGCGACCATGGTCTGGGGCTCCGACTCCGAGCCTTGGAGTTGGTATTTCCGCGAGACCAACCGCGCCTATCCCCACGCCTACCAGGTCCACCGCCCCCAATTCGACCAACTCCTCCTCGACAACGCCGCCGCCAACGGCGTCGACGTCCGCCAGGAACACCGCGTAATCGATCTCGACCTCGAGGCCCAGGGCGCGCATCTCAGCGTAGAAAGCGCGGGCGCTATCTCAACCATCGACGCGCGCTTCGTCGTCGACGCCAGCGGCCAGACCGGGCTGATCGCTCGCAAGCTCGACCTCCGCCGCAACGACGACTTCTTCCGCAACCTCGCTGTCTACGCCTACTTCGACGGCGCGAGCCACCTCGCGCCCCCCGACGAGGGCAACATCTTCATCGAGTCCTATCCCGATGGCTGGTTCTGGAAGATCCCCCTCTCCGCGCAACGCACCAGCGTCGGCGCCGTCGTCGACAGCGCGCTCGGCCAGGAAGGCATCGCGAGTCTCGGCCTCGAGCCGTTCTTCCGGGCGCAACTCGACCAGGCCCCTCGCACGGCGGCCCTCCTCGCCGACGCCCGGCTTAGCGACGGTCCCCACGTCGTCCGCGACTGGTCCTACGTCGCCCAGCGCCTCGTCGGTGACTCGCACATCCTCGTCGGCGACGCCGCCTGTTTCGTCGATCCGCTCTTCTCCTCTGGCGTCCATCTCGCGCTCTCCTCCGCGGTCTTCGGCTCCGCCTTCGTCACCACGGCCCTCCGCCGCCCCGAGATGGCCGCGGACGCTGCCGCCGTCTACTCGGAGCTCTATCTCCAGCAGTACCGGCACTTCCGCGAGCTGGCGCGCCTCTTCTATGCCAGCAACCGCACGGTCGAGTCGTACTTCTGGGAGGCGCGCAAGATCGTCGACGCCGACAGTACTCCCCGCGCCGCCTTCATCCGTGCCGTCGCGGGGCAGCCCCCGCAGGGCTACGAACGCGCCGTGCTCCGTCGCGGCGACGCCCCCGCCGCCTTCGCCCAGGCCGTTCACCTGGTGGAGGGGGAGCGTGAAGGCCGTCGCGACGCCTGGGACGCCCTGTTTCCCGGCGGCGACCTCAGCAGCGCACCCCTGTATCGTGCCGTTCCCCGTCTCGCCGCCAGCGCCGAGGTCCGTCGCAAACCTATCCTCGAGAACGGTGAGTTCGTCTGGGCCGACGTGCTGACCAGCGACGGCCGCCCCGAAGGCACCCCGCTCAGCGCCCTGGTCGCCCGCCTGGTCGCTGCCATCGACGGCCGACGCACTGTGCGCGACCTGCTAGCGGCCTTGGTCGACAAGTCTGATTCCCAGATCGATGAGGTGGTACCCGCGGCGCTCACCGCCCTCCAGATTCTCTATCTCGAAGGGGCGGTCGAAGGAATCGAGAACGCCGCGCCCTCGGGTTAGCATGCGGAGAGAGGTCCGACCATGAGCGCCGTCATCCACCAGATCAACGCCTCGCGAGGCGGCGTGCCCAAGCTGCCCCTGCCCTCCGCCGATGTAGGCCTGCGCGGCATCACCGTCGACGT
>JAPUIR010000122.1 GCA_027296805.1 Chloroflexota bacterium
GGCTGCCGTGTCGGCGAGGGCGACGATGGCGCCCCCGTGAAACTGGCCCGTCAGCTGTGACACCCGTTGATCGAAGGGCATCGTCGCGACGACTCGCTCGGGCGATTGCTCGACCAGCTCCATGCCGAGCGTGGAGAACAGGTTGACTTCGTCCAGGGGGAGATGGTGACGGCTTGTCATCCTGCGGCCCTCCTTGGGGCAAGGATGCGGCAGGGACGGTGTGCGCCGCTATCCGTCGCGCGACAGCGAACCCCAGACCAAGGGTGCGGCGTGCCTTGCGTACCGTCGGGCGATCAGCCGCCCTCGGCGCTTCGGGCGGCTTCCGCGGGCTCGTAGGCGTCGTAGATCTCGATCGTCTGACGCCGCTCTTTCTCCTGGCGCACCATATTGATCGCGCCGCCTTCCCCGAAGCGGTTGCTCTCGGCGAAGTTCACCTCATTGAGGGCGTAGTCGAACTTGTACTCCTTGGCAATGACCCGATCGGCGTACTCGCGGAGGTGGATGAAGTAGGCCAAGTAGGAGACGGTCTGGTGCAGGGTGCGCGGGGCGCGGCGGAGGGTGCCCCAGAGCATGCGACGCGCGAAGCGTCGATGCTCGCTGCCACCGGTCAAGTAGTAACGGGCGATCATCATGGTCTGGCGGATGAGGAAGGGGCGCCAACGCCCGAGTGGCTTCTGGATGAAGGGGCGGTCGGGATACTTGGTCCATTGCTCCACGTTCGAGAGCCAGCGATCGCCCAGCGCCTCCCAGGTGTAGATGCGCTGGAAGAGTTCGCGGTAGCCGTGGATCAGCTCGTCGTAGGACATCTGCGCGGGTTCGATGTTGGTGAAGCTGAGGGTGTTGTTGCCCTGGGCGGCCGAGCGCAGGCGCCCAACTTTCTCCAGCCGCTCGTAGAGCGGTGTGCGGGGGATGGCTTGGAGGATGCCGAGCATGACGATCGGCACGCCCGCGAGCTGGAGGAACTCGTACTGGTCTTCGAAGATGTCGGCGTCGTCGTTGTCGAAGCCGACGATCATGCCGGCCACGGTGACCATGCCGTAGCTTTGGATGGTCTTGATGTCTTCGACAAGATTGGCCGCGACGTTCTGAAGCTTGCCGGTCTCGATCAGGCTTTCCTTGCGCGGCGATTCGATACCGATGAAGGCCTCGGTGACGTTCGCTTGGCGCATCAGCTCCATGAGCTCCGGGTCACGCACGCAGTCGACGCTCATCTCGACATAAAGGCTGACCTGCGTTCGGCGGGCTCGATTCCAATCGCCGACGGCCTTGAGCATCTCTTTGGCGTACTTGCGGTTGCCGACCAGGTTGTCGTCGACCAGGGTGATGAAGTCCACCCCGGCATCGGCCCAGGACTGCAGCTCCTGAAGCACGTTCTCGATCGGTTTCATGCGGACCTTGCGACCGTAGGTGACGATGATGTCGCAGAATTCGCAGTTGAAGGGGCAGCCACGCGTGGTCTGCACGGCGCCGACCCGGTAGGCGCTCGCGTCGAGGAGATCGAGCCGCGGGCGCGGCGTATCGCGCATGTCGATCTTCTCGTCCTGGACGTAGCGGTCTTCGTGCTCGCCCAGCTCCCAGGCGTCGAGGAAGATCTTCCAGGTGTACTCGCCCTCACCTTCGAAGAGCACGTCGCAGTGCGGGCGGCACCGCTCGGGCACGACGTTGCAGATGGGGCCACCCATGCAGACGGTGTAGCCGTTGGCCCGGAAGCGGTCGGCCACCTCGAACAGGCGCTTCTCCTGAATGCCCATGGCGGAGAGCACGATCAGGTCGGCCTCGACGTCGAAGTCGATGGGTTCGATGTTCTCATCGACGATGGTGACGTCGTAGCGGTCGGGTGTCAGCGCCGCGACGGTCGCCAGCCCCAGGGGCGGCATGACCGTTTTGAACCCGCCGATGTCCTTGACGAACCCGAAGCTCCAGAAGGAGGGCGGGAACTCGGGGTGCACCATGACGATTTTTTTGCGGCGGGTTTCGACCTCGCTGCGTGCTTGCTGCATCGCTCCCAGCCTCCCCACGGCCTTCCGCGGATCCGGATCCGAGTGACCGTCTCGCTCTAGTGGCGTTCGCCCGACACCCGCGTATTTATCGTAGGACCTGGAGTGCTTCCGCGCTCGCTGGGACCGGGGCTACGGACCGTGATCTGAGCGCAGCGCTGAGGCTCCTTTGCGAGTCGGAGCGCGCTACGCTGCCCAGCCAAGGAGCAGGCTATGAACGCAACTCGACTCTCCGGCGTGATGCAATACGCCATGGACCTGGAAGCCTCGAAGGCGTGGTACGCCGATTTCTTGGGCGTGGAGCCCGAGGATTTCCAGCTACCGATGTTTGCCTGGGGCGACGGGGCGCAGCTGCTGATCGCGCCCGCGTCGCCAGAGACAGGGCGCGGCGGGACCGGGGTCTGGTTTGAGGTGGAGGACGTGCAGGCGGCGTACGAGGAACGCAAAGCGCGGGGCTACACGTTCAATGAGGAGCCGATGGACATCCCGCCCGGCAAGCTGGTGACGATCAACGACCCCGACGGCAACATCGTGGGGCTGATCGACAACTCCAAGGGCCCGATGTGACCGGATGATGGGCGGCGGCGGCGGCCCCTAGGCGCTGGGGCGCGCGCTGATCACGGCCAAGGCGACGGCGATGTTATCGGGCCCGCCGGCTTGGTTGGCGGCGGCGATCAGGCGCTCGGCGCCTGTCAGGTCACCATGGGCGAGGGCGGCATCGGTGAGGACGCTCTCGGCGAGAACAGTGGCGATCTCTGCGTCGTCCAGGGGGCCGTGCAGTCCGTCGGTGCAGAGTAAGAGGGTGTCTCCCTCGTTGAAGGCGATGAGGGTTATGTCGCCCTCGACCGCGTCCTGGGTGCCGACGACGCGGGTGATGATGTTGCGGTGACTGTGGGTGCGCGCTTCCTCTGGGCTGAGGCGCCCGGCCCGGACGGCTTCGGCGACGTAGGAATGGTCGACGGTGATTTGGTCGAGGCTTCCCTGGCGGAGGAGGTAGGCGCGGCTGTCGCCCACGTTGGCGATGGCCGCCCGCCCCGGCCGCACGATGGCGAGAACGAGCGTCGTGCCCATGCCGCGGGTGCCGGGTTCGCTGGTGGCGCGGCTCCAGACAGCGTCGTTGGCGGCGCGTACGGCCTCTTGCAATAGGTCGGCGACATCCTCATCGGCGGTGGTGGCCGACAAGCCCTGGGACTCGACGCTGCGCCGGGCGGCTTCGACGGCGAGCTGGCTGGCGACGTCTCCCGCGGGGGCACCGCCCATACCGTCAGCGACGAGCAGGAACGTGGCGTCGGAGTCGACTAGCGCCACGCCTTCGACGCTGTCCTGCATCGAGCGGCGTGCCCGGCCGATGTCAGACGCGGTTCGCCAAATCACTTCCATAGGGAAGATCTTAAGGGGCCGGGCGGTCTTAGGGGCATAGACGGGCGCAGGACTGGCGGGAAGCGGCCTGGGATGGGGCCTCATGCTCCGCCGGATTGGACTCTCGGAACTCGACGGAACGGCGCGCC
>JAPUIR010000123.1 GCA_027296805.1 Chloroflexota bacterium
GCTGCGCGGGCACGGAGCAGAAAACCTCCGTCGCAACCGTGTGATCGAAAGAATCATCCTCGAACGGGAGCTGGCGCACATCGGCCTGACGGAGCACCACATCGATCCCGGCCTCTCGCGCCGGACCCGCCAGCTTCTTCATCATGTGTCGGCTGTAGTCCGTGGCCGTCAGGGTCACGTCCGACGGATAGAGCGCGAAGTTGACCCCGGATCCAGCGCCGATCTCCAACACCTCGCCCGAGAGGCCCTGGAGCAGATCGCGCCGCGCGGCCCCAATCGGCTTCGGCTCGTGTCGGGACAAGAAGGGAAACACCTGCGCGAACAGCCAGGATGGCATCGATCAGCCTCCGCTCTCCGCTTCGAAGCGGTGCGGCTCGTCGACGGCTGGCGCCGGCCGCCCCGCGCCGCGGTCGAACACCACGAAGGTGCGGTGCAACTCCATCTCGTAGTCGCGAACCGCTTGCGCTGCGCGCTCGTCGTCCCAGCCCAACAGGGTCTGCATGATCCCCGCCACGTTCGGCGCCGCCGCGCGCCCCAGATCGTAGGTCAGGCCGACCGACGTACGGCGCAGCAACACATCACCGACGGTCCGTGCCCCCTCCTGCTCCACCGCGTAAACCACCTGCGCGCCGATGTCCGGATGGAAAGGGGAGATCCGCTCGCTCAGCGTCGTGTTGGCGCCGGCGTACGCCGCGACATCCGCCGCGCGATGCCCGTAGCGATGGCGCAAGCCTTCCTGCGCTTCCGGCGCCAAGAACGAGACCCGCTCCGTCCCTCGCGAGGGCAGCGCGTGTGGCCGTCCGCTGGTCGGTGGACGTCCGAGTTCGCCCTGCACCGTGCGTGAGACGGTGCGGGCCAGCTTGCGCGCGGTGGTCAGCTTGCCCCCGACCAGCGAGAACAGCCCTCGCACTCCCTCGTCGGCATGATTGACGACGAACGACCGCCGGGTCACGGCCGCCTCTGAGATCTGAGCCCCGGCGGGCAACGGACGCGCTCCGCTGTATCCGTACAAGAGGTGCTCCCGGTCGACCCCCACGCCGGGTAAGACGCGGCTTGCCTCGGCCAGCAAGTAGTCCACCTCCCAGGGGTCGGGCCGCAGGTTGCCCGGATCCCCCTCGATTCGGATGTCCGTGGTCCCGACCACGTGATGATCCAGCCACGGCACGACAAAGATCAGGCGCCCGTCTGACTGCGCGCTGGCGAGAATCCCCTGCTTGGGACCGCGTCCCTCCAGATTGAGCACGAGATGCGATCCTTTGGTCGCGCCGATCCGCTGCTGCATCCGCTGCCCGGTCGTTTGCAGGACCGCGTCGACCCAGGGGCCTGCCGCGTTCAGGATCAGCCGCGCGCGCGCGGATCGACGCTCCCCGCTCATCACATCGTGATAGTCGACGCCCTGCACCACGCCGTTGTGCACGATGATGAAGTCCACCGACGAGTAGTTGCGCACATCGGCGCCGCCCTCGCGCGCCTCGCTCAAGTATTCGATGCAGAGCCGCTCCGGCATCTCCACCTGGGCATCCCAGAAGAGATAGGCCGAGCGCAGACCCTTCGTCTCGATCGAAGGCTCCTCCCGGCGCAGCTCAGCTTTCGTGAACGAGCGGTGCCACGGCGAGACCTTGCGCGGCGAGAGCAAGTCGTACAGCAGCAGCCCGCTGCGGACGTACCAGCCCGGGCGCGGGTCGCCGCGGTAGACCGGCAGCACGAAGGGCATGGGTTTGACGAGGTGCGGCTCCTCGCGCAAGAGCTGCTCGCGCGACTGCAGCGCCTCGTGCACCAATCCCGCGTCGAGCGGCGAGAGTTGCGTGATCGCCGTTTCGAGGTATCGCAAGCCGCCGTGGATCAATTTCGTGGAGGCGGCCGTCGTGCCACTCGCGAAGTCTCGCTCCTCCAGCAAGAGAATGCGGTACCCGAGCCCCGTCAGCGATGACGCACAAGCCGCACCGTTGATGCCGCCGCCGATAATGATGACGTCGTATTCGCCGTCGCTCACTCCGCGATCCGTCCCAAGTGCAGCGCCGCGTCGCGCGTCGCTTCCCAGCGAGTGTACGCCGCCTCCAGGTCGCCAGCCGGTTCGAACCGCACATCGGGACGCCAGGCCGCAGCTGTGGATTCGACGTCTGGCCAGACCCCCGCCACGACCCCCGCCATCAGCGCTACCCCGAGCGCCGTCGTCTCCGTTTGCTTGGGGCGAACGACGGCTCGCTGCAAGGCGTTCGCCTGAATCTGGAGCAGCAGATCGTTGCGCGCCGCTCCGCCGTCGACCCGCAACTCCTCGATCGGCGGGTCGATCACCCCCTCCATTGCCTCGACCACCTCCCGTACCCGAAACGCCACCCCCTCCAGCGCTGCACGCGCCAGGTGTGGCGCTGCCGTCCCCCGCGAGATCCCTGCGATCATCGTGCGCGTCTCGCTTTCCCAGTGCGGAGCACCGAGACCGGTGAACGCGGGCACCAGCGATACGCCGCCGCTGTCCGCCGTTGCGCGCGCCAGTTGCTCGATCTCATCACTCGTCTCAATCAGCCCCAGCCCGTCACGCAGCCACTGCACGAGCGATCCGGCGGTGAACACGCTGCCTTCCAGCGCGAACGCGGGCTGATCGGGCGCCCCCGTCGTGGCCGCCGCCGTCGTGGTGAGCAGTCCGGGGTGTGGACCCACCGCCTCTGAGCCCGTGTGGGTGAGCAGGAACGCGCCCGTGCCGTAGGTCGCCTTGACGGCGCCCGGTTCGTGACAGGCCTGACCGAAGAGCGCGGCTTGCTGGTCGCCGGCCATCGCCAGGATGGGCACCTCTCGGCCGAGATGACGCTCCTGCGCGACGCCGAATTCACCCAGACTCGGCTGCACCGAGCCCAGCAGATCGAGCGGGACGCGCTGGCCCGTCGCCAGCTCCGCGTCCCAGGCATCCCTGTGGATGTCGTAGAGCAGCGTGCGCGACGCATTCGTGCGATCGGTGGCGTGGACTGCCCCGTCGGTCAGTTTCGCCAACAGCCAGCTGTCCACGGTCCCAGCGACGAGGTCACCCGCGTCGGCTCGCGCGCGGGCGCCGGGCGCGTGGTCCAGCAGCCACGCGATCTTCAGCCCGCTGAAGTAGGCATCCGCAACCAGCCCTGTCCGCTGACGGATCTCGGTGTCCAGGCTGGCGGCGAGATCGCTGCTGGCGGCCGCCGTGCGCCGGCACTGCCACACGATCGCCGGCCCGATCGGCTCCAGCGTCTCGCGCTCCCACACGATCGCCGTCTCGCGCTGGTTGGTGATTCCGATCGCCAGGATGCGGTCGCCGGCGCCGCAGCCCGCCTCGATCGCTGCGCGCGCGGCCTCCCGTTGCGTCGTCCAGATCGCGTTTGCGTCTTGCTCCACCCAGCCTGGCTGCGGGAACTGGATCGGTAGCGCCACCTGGTGCGCCGACACGAGTCGGGCCTCGCGGTCGAAGAGCAACGCGCGACTGCTGGAGGTCCCTTGATCCAGGGCGAGGAGAAGATCCGCCATGGCAAGGCGCCCGCCAGCGAGGGGCGGAGGCTAGCCCTCTTCTTCGTCTTGGTGACGGCGGCCCATGATTACGCGTGCGATCCCGCCCAAAGCGGCGACCAGAACACCAAGTCGTAGCATTCGCTTCATCGTGTGCCCCTCTGCTGCTCCGCCAGTCGAAGGATGGCGGCAAATCGATGCCAGTCTAGGTTACCACCCGCCATCCCTGCACCCGGAAACCGGTTACTCCGCCAGCCCCACCACGGACTCCGGCACCACGAAGCGGCTGCCGATCACGACGCCTTGGCGCGCCATCCAACCCCCCGGCATCTCGATCGCATAAAAGTATTCCGCCTCCGCGGACACCAGCTCCGTCGACTCCGCCTCAAGTTGAACGATCTCCTGCACGATCCCCTCTTGGCCCAAGAACGCGACATCGAGGTTCAGGAAGGTGTCCTTCGCCCAGAACGGCGAGGTCGTCCGCGCCGGGAAGGCGAAGAGCATCCCCGTGTTGGCCGGCAGGCTCGTGCGGTACATCAGCCCCCGCGTGCGACGGGCGAACGAATCCGCCACCAGCATGTCCACGATCTGGGACCCGCCATCCGCGTCGATCAGTTCCACCATTGTGAAGCTAAACAGCACCGGCTCCGCGCCCTCGGGCAAGACCACGTCGTTGATGGTGGCTGGAATCTCGGTCGCTGGCGCCAACGCCAAGGGGATAGCGAGATCCTGCTTCGGGTCCGCCGCTGCCCCGCTCGGCCCCGGCTCCTCCGTCGTCGCATCGCCTCCGCCACACCCCGCCAGGGAGACGGCGGCGAGCAGGATGATCAGAATGAACGCCCCGGGGCTCGCCACGACGAGGGGGAGCTTCTCCTGGGATCGCTTCGGCTGAGACATGTTGCCCAGGTTAGTGCGCCTCGCTGCCAGGGTGAACTGGCTGAGAGACCGTCGGCTTACCAAGCGACGAAGTAGCCTAGACTGACCATTCTCGACGGGCCTGTAGCTCAGGGGTCAGAGCAGGCGGCTCATAACCGCTCGGTCGTAGGTTCGAATCCTGCCGGGCCCACCA
>JAPUIR010000124.1 GCA_027296805.1 Chloroflexota bacterium
CTCTTCCCCCAGCCCCGCGCCACCACTGCCGCGTGCGACGTCATCCCGCCCCGGGCCGTCAAGATCCCTTCCGCCGCGAGCATCCCTTGGATATCCTCCGGGCTCGTCTCCACCCGTACCAGGATCGCCCGCTCGCCTCGCGTTACCGCCTCCGTCGCTTCCTCCGCCGAGAACACCACCTGACCCACCGCCGCTCCCGGCGACGCCGCGAGCCCCACCGCGATCACGTCGCGCTGGGCTTCCTCATCGAACACGGGGTGTAGCAGCTCCGACACCTGCTCCGCGTCCTGCCGCAGCAGCGCCTCCTCACGACTGATGGTGCCCTCGTCCACCAGGTCCACCGCGATCTTCACCATCGCTCGGCCGGTCCGCTTGCCGCTGCGCGTCTGCAGGATCCAAAGCTTGCCCTGCTGCACCGTGAACTCGATGTCCTGCATCTCCCGGAAGTGGTCCTCCAGCCGCTCGCAGGCGGCCAGCAGCGCCCGATACATCTCCGGCTGCTCGCCCTCCATCGACGCCGGATCCCTCTCCGAACGAGCCGCCTCCCGGATCGGCTGCGGGGTCCGCACTCCGGCGACCACATCCTCGCCCTGTGCGTTGATCAAGTATTCCCCGAAGATCCCGGGGGCGCCGGTCTTCGGATCGCGCGTGAAGCAGACCCCCGTTGCGCAATCGTCGCCCAGGTTGCCGAAGACCATCGACTGCACGTTGCAGGCCGTCCCCCAGTCGTGCGGATAGCCGTTCAACGTTCGATAGACCTGCGCCCGCGGCGTCTGCCACGACTCGAACACCGCGCCGATCGCGTTCCAGAGCTGGTCCCAAGGGTCGTCCGGGAAGTCTGTCCCCAGCCGCTCCTTCACGATCGTTTTGTACTCGCCAACGAGGGCGCGCAACGCGTCCGGGCTCAGATCCGTGTCGAGCTCGACACCGTGCTCCGCCTTTTTCGCCTCCAGCAGTTCCTCGAACGGATCCGGCGCCAGGTCATCGGCCCGTTTCACTCCCAGCACGACGTCGCTGTACATCGCCACGAAGCGCCGATAGGAGTCGTAGGCGAAGCGGGCGTCGCCCGACCGTCGCGCCAGCCCCTCCACCGTCACGTCGTTCAGCCCCAGGTTGAGCACGGTGTCCATCATGCCGGGCATCGACACGCGCGCCCCCGATCGCACCGACAACAGCAGCGGATTCTCCGAGTCGCCGAAGACCGCGCCCACTGTCTCCTCCACCCACGCGACCCCCTCCCGCACTTGGTCTTCCATGCCCGCCGGGAAGGCGCCGTCCAGCGCCGAGAAGGCATTGCTCACGTCCGTGGGAATGGTGAAGCCCGGGGGGACCGGCACGCCCAGGCTGCTCATCTCGTGCAGCCCCGCACCCTTGCCGCCCAGCAGATTCCGCATCGACCCGTCACCGTCCGCCAGTCCGTCCCCGAATCGGTACGCCATCTTCCCCGGCGCGACGGATCCCGGACTCGCTTCGGCGCTGCTGGTCATAGCGCTGCTCCTCCAACGGCTCGGCAAGGCCGCCGCAGTATATCGGCGTGTTCGGGCGGTCCAAGTAGCCGCTTCTTCGCGCCCTCCGGGTACAAGTCTGCTATACGCACGACCTACTCCGCGTCCGCGTAGACTCGAAATCCGTAGTCGTTGTAGCGGTACTCCGCCACCAGGCTGGAGCGCGCCGTCACCCGCGTGAACTTGACCTTGTGTCGCCAGGAGCCCCCTCGGCTCGCCCGTCGGGCGCCTGTCGCGGGACCGCGGGGATCGCTCGACGGCGCGGCCGCGTACGCATCGCGGGCGTAGAAATCCAGGCACCATTCATGCACATTCTCCGCCATGCAGCGCAGGCCGTAGCCGTTCGCGCAGGCCGCACGCGGCACGTGCGGCGCCGTCGCCATTGCCACGAAGTGCAGCGGCTCGAACTCCTCCGGCTCGATCGACCCCCAGGGCCAATCGACGTCGCTCAGGCCGCCCAGCGCGGCGAACTCGCGCTCCGCCTCGGTCGGCAGCCGGTACCGCGTCCCGCTCGACGCGCCCAGCCACGCGCAGTACGCCATCGCCTCGTGCCACGACACCCCCACCACCGGCTGCCCCGCCGCGTTGAGGACCGCGTCCCGCCAGAACCGTGGTGCGTCCGCCGCGCTCGCGCTCAGGTAGCGAGCGTATTCGGCGTTCGTCACAGCCGACTGCGCGGCCCGGAACGGCGACAACTCCACTGAGTGCGTCGGCCGCTCATCGCGCCGACGATCTTCGCGCCCCATCAGGAAGCACCCCCCGGCGATCGCGATCAGCGTGGGCGACGGAGCAGCGGGCGGCGGTCGCGTATCAGGCATCGACGGCCATTCTATCGACCGCGCATCGGCAATCGACCACCCCCCTGCCTAGCAACCATTCGTAGCTTGCTAAGCTCGCGCCACCAGCGAGGCAGTCCTCCACAAGCCGCGGACGGGGTAATTCCAGCGGGTGCTCCCTACGCTGACCCCATGGTTGGAGGAACGACCCTGAAGCGCGGGCGACCCCCGCACGACGACGTGCTCACCCCGGCGGAGTGGCGCGTCCTCGCCTATCTGCAGCTCGGCCGCACAAACGAGCAGATCGGCGAGCATCTGGGCGTCTCCATCAACACCATCCGCTATCACGTCTCCAACCTGCTCGCCAAAGCCGAGCGCGAATCGCGCCGCGAACTCCTGACCTGGCGCCCTCTGGGTCTGACCGGCGCGCGCGCAGAGGCCCCCTCTTTCCGCGGCGATCGACTCGCCGCCTTGCGCGGCCTGCTCCCCGGCGGCGAAGGCGACATTGCTGTCACCGCTTCTGAGATCGCCCAATCCCTCGACTCCGGCACGGCCAACCCGCTCTTCAGCGGCACGGTTGAAGAGGTGGCCAGCGTCATCGCCTTCGATGGCACCACTCTCACCGTCGCCCTCGGCTCGCT
>JAPUIR010000125.1 GCA_027296805.1 Chloroflexota bacterium
TCCGCTGGCGGCGGGGATGGTCGACGAGCTGGAGGCGGCGGGCTTCGCGGCCTTCGGACCAAGCCGGGCGGCTGCCCAACTGGAAGCGTCGAAGTGGTTCGCGAAAGAGGTGATGGAGCGAGCGGGCGTCGCGACGGCGGCAGGGCGGGTCTTTCGCGACGCGGGCGAGGCGCATCGCTATATCGATCAGACGTTCGCGGAGCCGCCGGTGATCAAAGCCGACGGACTGGCCGCCGGCAAGGGCGTGATCGTGCCGGACGATCTGCCGGGCGCCCACGCGGCGGTCGACGAACTGCTGGCAGGGCGCTTTGGGGCGGCGTCGGCCCAGATCGTGGTCGAGGAGCGGCTGACTGGCTTGGAGGCCAGCGCTATGGCGTTCGTCGATGGCAAGACCGTCTCGCCGATGCCGTTTTCCTGCGACTACAAGCGGGCGCTGGACGGCGATCGCGGGCCCAACACGGGCGGGATGGGCGTCTATAGCCCGCCCGGCTTTCTCTCCAACGATCGCGCGCCGGAGATCTACGGCGCGGTCCACGAGCCCGTCGTCGAGGCGATGGCCAAGGCGCAAGCGCCGTTCCGCGGCATCCTCTACGCGGGCCTCATGGTGCAGGAGGGCTTGCCCGGGCCGAAGGCGGCGTCGGTGGTGGAGTTCAACTGTCGCTTCGGAGATCCGGAGACGCAGGTCGTCTTGCCTCAGCTGCAGACGGACCTTGTCGACGTGATGGAGGCCTGCCTCGCCGGACGGCTCGCCGAGCAAGCGCTGGAATGGAGTGGAGAGCCCACTGTGGGCGTCGTGCTGGCGAGTGGTGGCTACCCGGGGTCGTATGAGACGGGCAAACCCATCTCGGGGCTGGACGCGGTCGATGCGGATGTCGCCGTCTTCCATGCCGGGACGACCGTGGCCGACGACGGCGCAGTGCTGACGTCCGGAGGCCGCGTCTTGACGGTCGTCGCGCACGGACCGACCCTGGCCGACGCTCGGGCGCGAGCCTATGACAATGCCGCCCGAATCGAATTCGAGGGTTGTACCTACCGCAGGGACATCGCTCTGCGAGAGCTGTGAGGACCGCGATGGCCGAAGCGAATCTGCAAGCACACGACGAAGCGCAAGAGATCCCGATGTTCGAAGGGATCTCGCGACGGACGCTAAACCACGGGGACAATACCTCGATTCACGAGATCAAGATCGCGCGCGGCGCGGTGGTGCCGGAACACACGCACCCCCACGAGCAGACCGGCTACCTGGTTTCGGGAAGGCTGCGCTTCGTCCTCGGTGACCTCGATCGCGAGCTGTCGCCTGGCGATTCCTGGATCGTCCCGGGCGATGTGCCGCACGAAGTCACTGCCCTGGAAGACTCCGTCGCGCTGGACATCTTCTCCCCTGCGCGCGAGGAGTACATTCCATAGTGGCGCAGGCCGCCTTCCGCCTGCGCTCGAGAGGCACTGCATGATCCCCCGCTACTCCCGCCCGGAGATGGCCGCCCTCTGGACCGACGAGGCGAAGTGGGAGCGCTGGCTACAGGTGGAGATCGCAGTCGTGCGGGCCTGGGCGGACGCGGGCGCCGTGCCCCGCGAGGACGCGGAGGCGATCGCGGCCAATGCGGCTTTCGTCGTGGCCGACATCGATCGCTACCAGCAAGAGGTCCATCACGACACCCTGGCCTTCCTGCGTTCGGTCAACGATCACCTGGGGCCGGAGGGGCGCTGGGTGCATCACGGATTGACGACAAGCGACGTTTGGGACACGGCGTCGGCGCTCCAGATCCGGGACGCGGCCGGGCTTCTGGAGCAGGGGCTGACCCGGCTACACGACGCGCTCGTCGGCTTGGCGCGAGAGCATAGGCGAACGGTCTGCGTGGGACGCACCCACGGCGTGCACGCGGAGCCGACGACGTTCGGGCTGCGCGTGGCTGGCTGGGTCGACGAGGTGCGCAGACACCAGCGTCGGCTGTCGGAGGCGAAGGCCCAGATCGCGGTGGGCAAGATCAGCGGCGCCGTCGGCACCCATGCGACGGTGCCGCCGGAGTTGGAGGAGCGGGTCTGCAAGGAGTTGGGACTGGGCGTGGAGCCGGTCTCGTATCAAGTGGTGCAGCGCGACCGGCATGCGCAGTTCGTGAGCACACTGGCGCAGATTGGCGCCTCGCTGGAGAAGTTCGCGCAGGAATTCCGTCATCTGCAGCGGACCGAGGTACGCGAGGTGGAGGAGCCGTTCGTCCCAGGACAGGCGGGATCCTCATCGATGCCGCACAAACGCAACCCGGAGAAGTGCGAGCGGATCTGCGGCCAAGCGCGGGTGCTGCGGGGCTTCGCGACCACGGCCCTGGAGAACGTGGCGCTCTGGCACGAGCGGGACATCAGCCACACCAGCGCCGAGCGCATCATCGTGCCCGACGCCTGCCTCTTGCTGGACTACATGCTGGATCTGTTCGCCTGGATCGTGGAGAACCTCCAGGTCTACCCCCAGCGGATGCGCGAGAACTTGGACAGCTCATACGGCTTGGTCTACTCCCAGCGAGTCTTGCTGGCCTTGGTCGAGGCGGGCGGCATGCATCGGGACGAGGCGTACAAGCTGGTCCAGGCGCACGCGATGACGGCCTGGGATACCGCGCAGCCGTTCTACGATCTGCTAGCGGCGGACACGACCATCACGGCGGCGCTATCGGCGGCGCAGCTCCGGGAGTGCTTCGATCCAGAGTTCTACCTGCGCAACATCGAACAGTCTTTCGAGCGGCTAGGGATCTAGCGATGACGACCGGAACGCCCAGCGACATCCTGATGGAGTCGCAGCTCGACCTGCCCCGGCGACAGGGCAAGGTGCGCGAGATCTATGAGGTCGATGCCGATCGGCTGTTGATCGTGACGACGGACCGCGTCTCGGCCTTCGACGTGGTGCTGCCGAACGGGATCGCGGACAAGGGCCGCGTCCTGACGCAGATGTCGGCGTTCTGGTTCGAACGCACGAAGGGGATCGTGCCCAATCACCTGATCCGGGTGATCGACTCGACGGCGAACCCGGACCTGCCGATTGCGCTGGGGCCGGAGTACGTGGGCCGATCGATGCTGGTGCGACGGGCGCAGCCGGTGCTGATCGAGGCGGTGGTGCGCGGCTACCTGGCGGGCAGCGGCTGGAAGGACTACCAGCAGACGGGGGAGGTCTGCGGCATTCGGTTGCCCGCGGGGATGCAAGAGTCGGAGCCGTTCCCGCAGCCGATCTTCACGCCCGCGACGAAGGCGCCGGTGGGGGAGCACGACGAAAATATCTCCTACCAGCAGGCGGTGGAACTCGTGGGGGAAGAGGTCGCGAACGCGATCAAGGTGCGCTCGATCGCGCTCTACGTCTACGGCTTGGAGAAGGCGCGCCAGCAAGGATTCGTGATCGCGGACACAAAGTTCGAATTTGGGCTGGCGACGAATGAAGAGGGCGAGGAGGAAGCGATCCTGATCGACGAGGCGCTCACGCCCGACTCGTCGCGCTTCTGGAACGCGTCGACGTATCGCTCGGGGGAGCATCAGGAGGCGTTCGACAAGCAGGCGCTGCGGGACTGGCTGGAGACGACGGGCTGGAACAAAGAAGCGCCGGGCCCCTCGATCCCGGAGGCGGTGCGGGAGGATCTGCGACAGCGGTACTTGGAGGCGTTCGAGCGAATCACTGGGCGGGAGCTCATCCGCCCCTGAGGCGGAGAGCGGTCAGCGAAGGAGCGGGAATGCAGTTCAAGGCCGACATTCACGTGACGCTGAAGCGCACGGTCAACGATCCGCAGGGGCTCACAATCAAGGGCGGCCTGGTGCAACTCGGCTTCGACGGCGTGGGCGCCGTGCGTGCGGGGAAGTACATCGAGGTGTGGCTGGAGGCGAGGGACGAAGCGGAGGCGCGATCCCAGGTGGACGCGATGTGCGACCAGCTGCTGGCCAACCCTGTGATCGAGGAGTACCGCTACCAGCTCGCGGTGAGCGAGCAGTCGCCGGCGGAGGTGCCGGGCACTTCCTAGCTTGTGAGCCTAGCTCGTAAGGGTGCCCTTCGTGCTGGGAACGTTATCGGTCCCGTCCACGATGGCCACGGCATCGCGTAGCGCTCGCGCGAGCGCCTTGAAGGTCGACTCCATGATGTGGTGGTCGTTCTCCCCGGCGAGCTGGCGGACATGCAGGGCGAACCGACCCTCCTTGGCGAACGACTCCAGCAGGTGAGGGACGAGTTGGGTGGGCAGCTCGCCGACCATGGGCGAGCCGAAGTCCAAACCGACCTCCGCGTGCCCGCGGCCGCTGAGATCGATCACGACATGGACGAGCGCCTCGTCGAGCGGGACGGTGCGGTCGGCCATGCGGCTGATCCCCGCGCGGTCGCCGAGCGCGTCGTTGAGCGCCTTGCCCAGCGCGAGGCCGATGTCTTCCACCGTGTGATGCGCGTCGACTTGGAGATCGCCGGCCGCTTTGACCGTGAGGTCGAAGCCGCCGTGGCGGGCGAGTTGATCCAGCATGTGATCCAGCATTCCGATGCCCGTGTCGATCTCGGAACGGCCGCTCCCCTCGAGGCGGAGGGTGACCTCGATCTTGGTCTCTTTCGTCACGCGCTGGACGCTGGCTTCACGCATTCCCAGTCCGGATTCGCTCTCGTGCGGGGGATCGATCATGGCAGCCAGGTCGGACCGTTGGCTAGGGCTTGGGCGTAAAGCGACATGGGGCGTAAAGCGGCCTATACGAGGCCGCAGGCAGCTGCCGCGGCCCGCAGCCGCTCCAAGAGGGTGGGGAGCTGGTCGGGGCGGGGCATGCTGATGCGGATAGTGCTCGACAGGCGCGGATGGTCGGCGAAGAAGCGCACGAAGACGCCTTGCTGCGCCAGAGCCCCGTAGAGGGCAGCGCCGTCGCCGCCTTCGACTTCGCAGAGGAGGAAGTTGCCCTCGGAGGGGTAGGGGCGAATCCAGGAGGTCTCTGCGAGCGCGGCGCTCAGGTCGCGGCGAACGCCGCGCAACAGGTCGAGTTGCGCGTGGTAGTCGTCCAGGTGTTCGAGGGCGGCAAGCGCGCCCACTTCGCCCGTCAGATTGACGCTATAGGGCTGCTTGATGCGCAGCAGCAAGTCGGCGACGGGCTCGGGCAGGACGCCGAAGCCGACCCGCAGGCCGGCCAGGCCCGCCCACTTGCTGAACGTGCGTAAGACGATCAGGCGAGGGTGGTCTTCCATCCAGGGAATGAAGGAGTCGCCTTTGAATTCGGCGTAGGCCTCATCCAAGACGACCGTGACACCCGTGGCCAGGAGCGCCTCCAACTCCGCCTCGCTGAGGGCGTTGCCGGTGGGGTTGTTGGGGGTGGGCAGCACGATCAGGGCCGTGTCGTCGGTGATGCGAGGCAGAACGGCATCGAGGTCGAGGGAGAAGTCCTCCCGGCGCTCGACGAGATCCAGTTCGAGACGATGTACATCGGCGAGGAAGCGATACATGCCAAAGGTCGGCGAGCAGGTGAGGACGTGCTGGCCGGGCGCGACCAGCGCACGCAGCGTCAGTTCGATCAGCTCGTCGGAGCCCGCGCCCACGACGATCCGCTCGACTGGTGCGCCGACGTAGGCGGCAATAGCGCGCCGCAGTCGGGCCTGGGCCGGATCGGGGTAGACGGCGTAGTTGGCCTGAGCGATGGCCTCACGGACGGCGGGGAGCACGCCGAAAGGGTTCTCGTTGGCGTCGAGTTTGAGCACGTCGGTGGGGTCGATGCCGAGCCGGGCCGCGATCGAATCGACCGGCTCCACCGCGACATATGGGGGCAGGTCGAGGAGGTCCGGGCGCAGGGGAGGCGGTGTGCTGCGGTCGAGCGGCATGGCTTGTCGTTCAGCGATCTTCGCGACGCAGTTCAAGCGAGCGGGCGTGGGCGGTGAGGTTCTCCGCGCGGGCGATGCGCTCCGCCGGGGGCGCGAGCTCCTGCAGCAGGTCGTGGCCGGCACGGACGACGGAGGTGATCTTGAGAAACTCGCCCACATGGAGCGGCGAGGCGAAGCGAGCGCTGCCGCCGGTAGGCATGACGTGGCTGGGCCCCGCGATGTAATCGGCGAGCGCTTCCGGGGAATCTTCGCCTAGGAAGAGGCCGCCGGCGTTGCGGACGGCGTCGATGTGCTTGTCGGGGTCACGGACGAGCAGCGCCATGTGCTCGGGGGCGAACTCGTTCGCCAGGGCGAGCGCTTCGACGAGGTCGGTCGTGACGACGATGCCGCCACGGTTGGCGAAGGCCTGCATGGCGATGTCGCCACGCTCCAGCTCTGCCGCCTGCTGGGGCACCTCACGCGCCACCGTTTCGGCCAACTCCGCGCTGGGAGTGATGAGGATCGGGGCGGCCAGGGGGTCGTGCTCTGCCTGAGCGAGGAGGTCGGCGGCAGCGAGGCGGGGATCGGCGGAATCGTCGGCGACGATGACCGTTTCAGTCGGACCGTAGATCGCATCGATGCCGACGTCGCCGTAGACCTGGCGCTTGGCGAGTGTGACGAAGCGACCGCCGGGGCCGAAGATCTTGTCGACGGCGGGGATCGATTCGGTGCCATAGGCCAGAGCGGCGATGGCCTGCGCGCCGCCCACCTTGTAGACGGTGCTTACGCCGGCGATCTCCGCGGCGACGAGCTTCAGCGGCGAGACCGCCCCCCGAGGCAGGCCGGCGTCGCCGGGGCTGATCGGGCTGGCGATGCAGACGTCCTCGACGCCCGCGACCAGGGCGGGGATCGCGGTGTGAAGGACCGAGGAGGGATAGACCGCCGTTGTCCCGGGCACGTAGAGCCCGACGCGGCGCAGCGGCCGCACGATCTGTCCGATGCCATCGATGTCAAAGGAGCGCAGGGAGTGCTCGAGCTGACGCTCGTGATAGCCGCGCACCCGCTCAGCGGCGAGCTGGAGAGCCCGCACGGTCTCGGCGTCGACGAGGGAGCGGGCAGCCTCGAACTCCTGGGGCTGGACGACGAGCTCGTCGACGAAGCCGTCGATGGTCTGGGCGATCTGCAGCAGCGCTGTGTCGCCGCCCTCGCGCACGTCGCGCAGGATGCGGCGCACGGCCTCGCCCGCGTCGAGGGGTTCGCCGAACAGACGCTCCACGACGGCCGACTCGCCGGTGCTCAGACTCTCATCGTCCAGGGGGCGGCGACGCAACACGGTGCGTCGCGCTTCCTCGCCGCCAACGACTATCGGCAGCGGCTGAATCGCGGACGAGGCGTCTACTGACAACCGAGGTACTCCCTGAGAATCGCCGCGGTGCGCTCCTCGACGCGTTCGAAGAAGCCTTCGACATCGGCTTGGCCGACGCTGCGGATGGTCTCGTCGAGCAGGTCCGGCACTTGGTCGAGGAAGGCCTGGTAGTCCCCTTCGGTCTCGATGCCGGCGCGGCGGAGATGCCGGGAGGCAATGTACGTGAAGCGCTCCCAGTCCGGCGCATGCTCCGTCACACTCGCGGAGACGTCGCGCCACTTCTCCAGGGTCTCGGAGTCGATGAAGCCGGCGTCGATCTCGACGGCGGAGGCGAAGAGGGCATCGCGCAAGCCGGCCATGCTCTCACGGTCCTCGCGTTCGCGTCGGTCCAGTTCGTATTGCAGGACGCGGTCGAGCAGGTTGGCCCGCTCGTTGCCGCCCAGGGCGGAGTGCTGGCCGAAGTGGGGCCGGTAGACATGCAGGATGTAGTCCTGATCCATTGCGATGTGGCTGATGAAGCCGCAGGCCCAGCGCATGGTGGCGGGGTCGAGAGCGCCGGGGTCGCGTAGATGGGGGTGAGCCACGAGGAAGTTCTCCACGCAGTCCTGGTGACCCTCGTCGCTGAGATCGAAGAAGTGTGTGCGCTCGCGCTCCCAACGGGTGAGGACGCGGATGTCGGGCGTGGTGGCGCCGAGGAGAAACTCGCCGGAGCCGGCATCGAAGGGGGCGTCGCTGAGCAAGCCGGCCGCGCGC